>JBOGIZ010000735.1:0-4726 GCA_050747805.1 Vicinamibacterales bacterium
CTCGCCCGGCGTGATCGGCTTTTTCGTCAACACCCGCACCAGCGCCTCGTCGGCCCGCTCGAGCGCCCGGAACGTGTGCTTCACGATCCGATCTTCGAGCGAGTGAAACGTGATCACGGCGAGCCGCGCACCCGCGCGCAGGCGCCGCACCGCCCGCTCGAGAAACCGGTCGAGCCCGTCGAGCTCCCCGTTCACCCAGATGCGCAGCGCCTGGAACGTGCGCGTCGCCGGATCGATCCGCTGCCGCCCGCCGTGCGGCACGGCCCGCCGGACGATCGCCGCCAGGCGGCCGGTGGTCGCGATCGGCTCCTCCCGGCGCATCGTGACGATCGCGCGGGCCACACGGCGCGAAAAGCGCTCCTCGCCGAATCGGAAGATCACGTCCGCCAGCTCCCGCTCGTCGACGTCGCGGAGCAGATCCGCGGCCGTCGGGCCGGCTGTCGGATCCATGCGCATGTCGAGCGGCTCGTCGCGCCGGAAACTGAACCCGCGCCCCTCCGAATCGAGCTGCATGGACGACACGCCGAGATCGGCCAGCGCGCCGGCGACGCGCGCGATTCCGCGCTCGTCGAGCACGCGGTCGAGCTCGCGATAGTCGGCGTGCACCAGTTCGACGCGATGCGCAAATGGCGCGAGCGCTTCGGCCGCCGTCGCGAGCGCCGCCGGATCGCGATCCAGGCCGAGCACGCGCTCCGCGCCCGCCTCGAGCAGCGCGCGGCTGTGCCCCCCGAGCCCGACGGTGCAGTCCACGAAGAGACCGCCGTGCGCCGGCGCGAGCAGCCCGATCACTTCAGGCACCATCACCGGTTCGTGCATCGCGGCCGCCATCAGATCCCGAACTCCGCCAGCGCGGTCGCGTCGGCATCCGTGAACGGATCGCGCTGCATCTTCGCGACGTACCGCTCGTGGTTCCAGACATCGAGATAGTCGTACTGGCCGAGGACGTCGACATCCCCGGACATCCCGGCCGATTCGCGCAGGCGCTGGTGAATGACGACGCGGCCCTGCGCGTCGATTTCCCCGACCTGTCCGAAGTAGTTCGCGCGATCGAGATACTTGAGGCGCGCCGGATGCGTGGAGGGCATTCGCGCGAGCCGCTCTTCGAGGGCGAGCCAGACGGGCATGGGATACACGCGGACGTACTCCCCCGTGAGGCTCGTCACGAACAGCTCGGACCCGTGCTTCTCCTCGACGAGGGCACGGAAGGCGTTCGGGATCTTGAGCCGGCCTTTGTCATCAATTCTGGCGGCGTAGTTGCCCCGGAGCACGACAGTTACTCCACTTTACTCCACTAAATTCCACGCGATAGTAAGGTCCAGGTCTGCGTCTGTCAACGCCAAAATATAGAGCTGGCTAGGCTTACGCTTTATTTTCGCCCCTATGGCCGTGCTACGATGTGCAGATTTGTCATGCTGCGCGCAGGTCTCATAGGGTTTCCAGCCTCCGGCAAGACCGCCCTTTTCCAGCTCCTGACCAGCGCCCGTGAGGCGCCTCGCACGGCCGGCAGGCAGGACGCCAATGTGGGCGTGTCTCGCGTGCCCGATGCGCGGCTCGACCGGCTCACGGCGCTCTTCAATCCGAAGAAGCACGTTCCAGCGACCGTCGAGTTCGCGGATATGGGCGGGGTCGCCGGCAGAACGAGCGCGGCCGCACTGCTCGACGTCGCCGCGTTTCGAAACGCGGACGCCCTGCTCCACGTCGTGCGTCTGTTCCGCGACGCCTCCGTGCCGCACGCCGCCGGCTCGATCGATCCCGCGCGCGATGTGCGGACGATGGAAGACGAACTGATCCTGGCGGATCTCGGCGTCGTCGAGCGTCGGCTCGAGCGGCTCGAACGCGATCTCAAGAAAGGCGGCACCGCCGACCTCAAGAAGGAGCAGGACATTCTCGCGCGCTGCCGTACGGCGCTCGAAGAAGGCCGGCCGCTGCGCGCACTCGAACTCGGTCCCGACGATACGCGGCGGCTGAGGGGGTTTCAGTTGCTCTCGGCGAAACCGCTGCTGCTCGTCCTCAACCTCGACGAAGCCGATCTGGCTCAGGCCGATCGCGCCGTCCCGCTCGCGGGGCTCGAGGGATTCATCGGCGGCGCGGCCACGAGAGCCGTCCCGATTTGCGCAAAAATCGAGCTCGAGATCGCGCAGCTCGAACCCGCCGACGCGCAGGCGTTCATGGCGGATCTCGGGCTCGCGGAGTCGGGGCTCGATCGCGTCATCCGTGCCAGCTACGATCTGCTCGGCTACATCTCATTTTTCACCGTGGGCGAAGACGAATGCCGCGCCTGGTCGATCCCGCGCCACACCAGCGCGCAGGCGGCGGCCGGCGAGATCCACAGCGACATCCAGCGCGGCTTCATCCGCGCCGAAGTGGTCCGCTACGAGGATCTGCTGGCGCGCGGTTCGCTCGGCGCTTGCCGCGATCACGGCGAGCTGCGTCTGGAAGGGAAGGAGTACGTCGTGCTCGACGGCGACGTCATCAATTTCCGCCACGCGACGTGATAGCATCAGCGCGTTTTCCACATTCGCCGTTTCCAGGGCCCGTGTAGTGGCTCCCCGAACGATCGTGGTCTGCGAAGCGCAGGTGCCGTTCGTACATGGCGGCGCCGAGATCCACGTGCGCGAGCTCGCACGCGAACTGAGCGCGCGCGGCTACGACACCGAGCTCGTCAGCGTGCCGTTCAAGTGGTACCCAAAGGACGAGATTCTGCCGCACGCGGCCGCCTGGCGGCTCATCGATCTGAGCGAGAGCAACGGACGTTCGATCGACCTTGTGATTGCGTCGAAGTTCCCGACGTATTTCGTGCGGCATCCGAACAAGGTGGCGTGGCTCATCCATCAGTACCGCGCCGCGTACGAGCTGTGCGGCACGCCGTATAGCGACTTCGGGCACAACGAGCGCGACGTCGGCCTCCGCGACCGGCTGATCCGGCTCGACACCGAGATGCTGCGCGAGTGCCGGCGGCTGTTCGCGAACGCTGCGAACACGGCGTCGCGCGTGCGCCGCTTCAATGGTCTCGACGCGGAGGCGCTCTATCATCCGCCGCGCCTTGCGGCGCGGCTGCGCCCCGGCCGCTTCGGCGACTACGTGCTCGCGGTCGGCCGCATCGAATCGGTGAAGCGCGTCGATCTGCTGGTTGCTGCGATGGCGCGGGTCGACGCCCCGATCAGGCTGATCGTCAGCGGCGAGGGCACGCAGCGCGCCAACGTCGAACGGCTCGCGGCCGAGCGCGGCGTGGCGGATCGCGTGGATTTCCTGGGCGCCGTGGACGACGAGCGTCTGATCGAGCTGTATGCCGGTGCGCTGGCGGTGCTCTATCCGCCGTACGATGAAGACTTCGGGTACGTGACCCTCGAGGCATTTCTCGCGCGCAAACCGGTGATCACGGCGGCGGACTCCGGCGGGCCGCTCGAATTCGTGTCGGACGGCGTGAACGGGCGCGTCTGCGATCCGGACCCGGACGCCGTCGCGGACGCGGTCAACGCACTCGCCGCCAACCGCCGCCGCGCGGCGGAGATGGGCGACGCGGGCTACGAGCGCGCGCGCGCGATCACGTGGGACGGCGTCATCGAAAAGCTGGTCTCGTGAAGAAGCTGATCATCCAGATTCCGTGCTTGAACGAAGCGCAGACGCTGCCGGCGACGCTCGCCGATCTGCCGCGCGCCATCGTGGGCATCGACGCGATCGAGGTGCTCGTGGTGGACGACGGATCGCGCGACGGGACGGCCGACGTCGCGCGCGCGTGCGGCGTCGAGCATATCGTGCGGCTCCGCCGCCATAAAGGCCTCGCGGCGGCGTTTCAGGCGGGCATCGATGCCTGCCTCAAAGCCGGAGCGGATTTCATCGTCAACACCGACGCGGATAATCAGTACGCGGGGAGCGCCATCCCGACCTTGCTCGCGCCGCTTCTTCGGGGTGAGGCGGATATCTGCATCGGCGATCGCAACATCGCCGAGATGCGCCACATGTCGTGGCGCAAAAAGCAGCTTCAGCGGCTCGGGAGCTGGGTGGTGCGGCAGGTGTCGAACACGACCGTGCCCGATACGACCAGCGGCTTCCGCGCGTATACGCGCGACGCCGCGCTGCGGATGAACATCGTCTCCGATTTTTCCTACACGCTCGAGTCGATCATCCAGGCCGGCAAGAAGCGGATGGCGATCGCGCACGTTCCGGTCGCGACGAATCCGCGGACGCGCGAGTCGCGGCTGTTCGACAGCGTCTTTTCGTACATCAAGCGATCGAGCGCGACGATCGTCCGCATCTATACGATGTACGAGCCGCTGAAAGTATTCACGTACCTCGGGCTGACCGTGTTGGCCGTCGGTCTGGCCGGCATCGCGCGGTTCCTGTACTACTACGCCGAAGGTCAGGCGATCCATCACAGCGCGTCCCTGATCGCGTCGGCGGTGCTGATCCTCGTCGGCTTTCTCGTGCTGGCGCTCGGACTCATCGCCGATGTCAATGCCGCGAACCGCAAGCTGCTCGAGGAAGTGCTGTACCGGGTGCGATCGCTCGAGCTCCCGCCGCCCGAGCCGGGACGGGATGATCCGGCCCTCACCCGCGCCATCGAGCGCACCGATCGCTGGGAACACTGAGTGGCCGACCCGTCGAGTGTCTCGATCGTGATCCCCGCCTTCAACGAGGCGGAGTCGATCGGCGGTGTCGTGTCGGTGCTGCGCGCAGCCGCGCCCTGGCGCGAACTCATCGTCGTCGATGACGGGTCCACCGACGG
>JBOGIZ010000736.1:0-8513 GCA_050747805.1 Vicinamibacterales bacterium
GCCCTCGCCGTGGTTGGCAAACGCATGGTGGAGTCCGCCGCCCAGGTGCGCGGCCCGGCCGTCGTCGAGCGCGGCGGCGGCGGCGCCGCACGTCCCACCGACCATCAGCCGGAATGGGTCGGCGAGTGCGCTCGTCTTCGTCCATGGAAGCTCCAGCGTCGCGATCTCTTCCGCCGACAGCGAGCCGCCGCGAAGCTTCGCGAGGTAGTCGGAGGTGTGGACGAGCGCGAGATCGTCCCATGACGCGGGCTGCGGCGCGGCGAGATCGACGCGGCCGGACAGACGCTCGGCAATGAGGCGGTACTTCGACGTCGGCCAGATGTGTCCGGGCAGCTCGAGCTCGTAGCTCGGCGAATAGTACGCTTTCACATTACGACCGGCACACACTCAGGCGAAGATCTCTCCCGGTGTGTGCGCGGCCTGGTCTCCCTGTGGCATCGGGAGGACCGTCTGCTCGGAGCGCGGCCGCAGGGCGATCGCAACCGCTTCGGAAATCTCGGTCACGAAATGGATCGTCAGCTCGCGCCGGAGATCCTCCGTGAGATCCTCGCGCACATTTTTTTCGTTCTGCTTCGGGAGAATGAGCTCGGTAATGCCGTGGCGGCGCGCGGCCAGCACCTTCTCTTTGACGCCGCCGACCGGCAGCACGCGGCCGGAGAGCGAAATCTCCCCCGTCATGGCGATGTCGCCGCGAACGGGCCGCCGGGTCAGCTCCGACGCGAGCGCGCAGACCATCGTCACGCCCGCTGACGGACCGTCTTTCGGAACGGCTCCCGACGGGACGTGCAGGTGAATCTCCGAGTCCTTGTAGAACGACGGCGCCACGGCGTACCGCTCGGCGTTCGCGCGGAACCACGAGAGCGCCGTGCGCGCCGATTCCTTCATCACGTCGCCCAGATGACCGGTCAACGTCAACGTGCCGGTCCCCTGCATCCGCGAGGCTTCCACGAAGAGCACTTCGCCTCCCGCCGGCGTCCACGCGAGCCCGACCGCGACGCCCGGATCCTTCGTGCGGTTTTCGACCTCCTCGTCGAGGAACGTCGGCGCGCCGAGCATGGCGACGACCACGTCGGGCGCGATCACGACGGAGCGTTCGTCCCCCTCGGCGCGGCGCCGCGCGATCTTGCGGCAGAGCGCGCCGATTTCGCGCTCGAGGTTGCGAACCCCTGCCTCGCGCGTGTAGCCGCGGATCACCTGGCGAATCGCGTCCAGCGAGAATTCGATGTGATCGGGCGTGAGGCCGTGATTGCGGATCTGCTTGGCGATCAGGTGCTCGACGGCAATCTTTAGCTTTTCTTCTTCGGTGTAGCCAGCCAGCTCGAGCACTTCCATGCGGTCTCGCAGGGCGGGCGGCACCGTGTCGAGCACGTTCGCCGTCGTGAGGAACAGCACTTCGGAGAGATCGAACGGCACGTCGAGGTAGTGATCGCGGAACGAGTTGTTCTGCTCGGGATCGAGCACCTCGAGGAGGGCCGACGCTGGATCGCCGCGGAAGTCCGATCCGAGCTTGTCGATCTCATCGAGAATGAACACCGGATTCTTCGATTCCGCGCGCCGCAATCCCTGAATGACCTGTCCAGGAAGCGCGCCGATATAGGTCCGCCGGTGCCCGCGGATTTCCGCTTCGTCGCGCATGCCGCCGAGCGACACGCGCACGAACTTGCGTCCGAGCGAGTTCGCGATCGACCGCGCGAGCGACGTCTTGCCCACTCCCGGCGGCCCGAGGAAGCACAGGATCGGGCCTTTCACGTCGGGATTGAGCTTACGGACGGCCAGGTATTCGAGCACGCGATCCTTGACCTTCTCGAGACCGCTGTGGTCGGCGTCGAGGACCTCTTTCGTGTGGCGCAGGTCGAGAGCATCGTCGGTCCGCTTCGCCCACGGCACCGCGACCAGCCAGTCGACGTAGGTTCGCGACACCGTATACTCCGCGGCTGCGACGGGCATCTTCGACAGACGATCGAGCTCCCGCAGCGCCTCTTTGCGGACGCCATCGGGCATACCTGCGGCGTCAATCTTCGCGCGCAGCTCCTCGATTTCCTTCGCCTGCTCGTCGCCTTCGCCGAGCTCCTTCTGAATCGCCTTCATCTGCTCGCGCAGGAAGTATTCGCGCTGGTTCTTGCCGACCTCGGATTGCACCTGCGACTGGATCCGCGAGCCGAGCTCGAGCACCTCGAGCTCCTTGATCAGAATCCGGTTGAGCGCGTCCATGCGCGCGCGCACGTCGAGCATGCAGAGGATCTCCTGCTTGACGGGCGTCCCGATGGTCGCCAGGCTCGACGCGATGAAGTCGGTGAGCTTCGAGGGATCGGTGATGTTCGCGGCAAGCGTCTGCAGATCGTCGGAGAGCAGCGGCGACAGCGACACGACCTGCTGAAAGTTGCTCTTGATGTTGCGCTGCAGCGCGTCGACTTCGATGTGGTCCTCGTCGCGCAGCACGTCTTCGGCGGCGCTCACCGCGGCGCGAAGATACGGACGCGCCTGAACGATCCGATCGAGCTGCACGCGCGCCAGACCCTGCACGATGAGCCGCAGACTGCCGTCGGGCAGCTTGAACAGTTTGTGAATGTGCGTGACGGTGCCGACCGGGTACAGATCCTCCTGCAGCGGCTCTTCCGTCGACGCTTCGCGCTGCGTGAACACGCCGATGAGACGGCCGCCGGCGCTTGATTCCTCGACCAGCTTGACCGAGGCGTCTCGGGCCACGGCCAACGGCATGAAGGAATTCGGGAAGAGCACCGTATCGCGAAGCGGCAGCACGGGCAATTCGGGCGGCAGCTGGAACGAGCGTTCGATCTCGATGCCGGACTCAGGCGCCTCGGCCTGTTCGGCTTTCTCGAGCGCTTTCGGCTTCTCGGGCTGTTCGGACTTCTCGGACATAGATCGGGCCTTTATCGGGTAAGACGCCCTCCTGGTGCTCGGGTCCCCGTCGACGGCTCAAAAAAAAAGGTAATCGGACAATCGACGCGCGACGGATTGCCCGATTACCCGGTAGTGCGACGCGGGCCGTGGCGACCCGCGGTCCGTTCAGCCCTGCATGTCGATGAAGAGCGAGGCCGCGCCGCGCCGCTGCGCCATCAGGCGCTCGCGCTGCTGCCGCACTTCGCGCGCTTCCTCGCAGTCCTTGCAGCGTACCGCGAAGGGCAGCGCGCGCAGCCGGCGTTCGCTGATCTCCTCGCCGCACTCGAAGCAATAGCCGTAGGTGGCCTCTTCGAGGCGATGGAGCGCTTCGTCGATCCTGTTGAGCGTTTCCGCCTTCATCTGAATGAGGGCGAATTCAATCTCGTCCTGGATATCGGCTTCAGAGCTTTCCGCGGCATCCAGCACGCCCTGCACGGTGCTGCCCGCGCCCTCGGCGCGCACATCACGCATGCGTCCCTGTACCTCATTCATGATCTCGCGGCGGCGATCTTCGAGGATGCCTTTCAGCTCGTCGTAGCGTCCGCGATTCATCTGTTCCCGAGGCGCCTTCTGCCCGCTCATAAGTCCGTCCTTTCGGTCTCCGGCTCCCTATCGTCGCCCTTCAGTCGGAAGCCCATATGCAATGCGTTTGCCAGTTATGAAGCTCTTCAGCTTACCCCAAAACAGGGGCGACCGGCAAACGGCCGTGTGCCTTTATTGGGCATTAAGACGCTGGACGGGGGCTTTCTGGTTCTTTTCCGTCCACAAAAAGAGACGGGGCGCCGCTGCGCGGAGGCCACGCCGTATGTGGCGGGTCCGCAACAGCAAAATTTCCGGCCCAGCGCGGGGCGGGAACTGGTGGGCTCGCTTGCAAGTTTTGCCGGGTGGTCGGGCCGCCCTATTGTATGAAACGGGAGCCGATCGAGGCGTTCGGCAGAATGCCGCGCTCGACGAGCTTCTGCCCATCGCGGAGGCTGCCCGTCCGGAGCCACTTCTCGTATAGACGCAATACATCGGCGCTCGACGCCACAAAGGTCTGTTCGCTCACGTCGGCCAGCACGTCGGTGAAACCGACGAACTTGCGGGCAAGCTCCGCAAAGACGTCGCCGAACGCGTCCGCGTCGCGGCGGCCCAGCGCCGCGTAGGCGTATTCGCCGAGCGATACGTAATAGTCGACGTCAACGACGCGGCGCCGAAGGCTATCGGAGAAGAAACCTGACATGAACAGCGAGAAATCGCCCAGGTTGCGCAGACGGGCACGCTGCTCGAGACCGCCGCTTTCCAGCGCGCGCGCGAGGCGCAGCGCGAGCGGTTGGCCGCCATCGTCAAAAAAAGGAATGCGCTGATCGGGCCGCACGAAGCGGCACAGGAGATCGACGAGATAGTACGACGTGAGTTCCGTGGCGTGCAGATGCTGCCGTGACAGCGCCGACTCGATCAACCCTTTGAAGTACTCGGCCGGCGTCTGCTCCCCGAGGAACGGATCGTCCATGCTTGAGACCTCCACCGCGCGGAATTGCAAGGCGCATTCCTCGCGCGGTCGTCGAAATAGCTAGAAATTTCCGCTGATTATACGGACGAGCCGGGCGATTGCAACCGAAAGATCACATCTTGCGCATGCCAGCGCCCTCCGTTCGGCGCGACGCGTGGCTGGCTCGCGGCGCCCGCACGCGCACCCGATCGGCAAATATGCGATACGTTCTCGAGAGTGACGCCGTCCATGGCTGCTTGTCCGCTCTGCTCCGAGCGCAAGACCAAACGGGCCTGTCCCGCGCTCGGGCGCGATATCTGCGCCGTCTGCTGCGCCACGAAGCGGCTCGTCGAGATTTCATGTCCGCCGACGTGCCAGTACCTGTCGACTGCGCGCGCTCACCCCGCGGCCGTCGTGCAGCGCCAACAGGAGCGCGATCTCCGCTTCCTGGTCGCCGGCGTCACCGATCTATCCGAAACGCAGTATCGGCTGCTGCTCGTCTTGCAAGGAGAGGTGCTGCGATTTGCGAAAGAGGCGCTCCCGCCAATGGTTGACGCCGACGTTGCGGATGCGGCCGCGGCGGTCGCCGCGACGATTGAGACATCACAGAAAGGGATCATTTACGAACACCGGGCGCCGGGCATCCCGGCCCAGCGCGCTGCGGCGGAACTCGCGCGCGTCATCGCCGAGATCGCGAAGAACGCGGGCGCCGACATCGCCCGGCTCGAGCGGGACGCCGCCGTGGCGCTGCGCGCGCTGGAGCGCATGGTCCGCAGAGCGGAGTCCGATCTGCCCGACGCGGCAGATCCCCGTGCGTCGTGGCTGGCCTTCGCCGCGCGGCTCGTGCGCGCGAGCGGTGCCGACGCGGCTCACGCGGACACGCCGGCACCGGGAGATGACGGCGGCGCGCCTCGGATCGTGATCCCGTAAGCGTGGTATAATCAGTGTTTTGTCTGACCTCTGGAGTAGAGAACCATGGCGAAGCGCTGTGAGATTTGCGGCAAGGGGCCGGTTGTCGGGCGGAACATCAGCCACGCCCATAACGTGACGGCGCGGCGATTCGAGCCGAACCTTCAGCGGGTCCGGGCGATGGTGAATGGCGGCATCCGCCGACTCCGCGTCTGCACGCGCTGCCTGCGCTCAGGCAAGGTCGTCAAGGCGGCTTGACACGTGTCAATGACGACTGCCAAATGCCGAATGCCGAAAGGCGCGGCAGCCTGACATGCGACAAGCGGTTTCCACGCCCTCGGCGCCCGCGGCAATCGGTCCGTATTCGCAGGCGATCAAAGCTGGACACCTGCTGTTGGTCTCCGGCCAGATCCCGACCGATCCGAAGACCGGCGCCCTGGTGGAAGGCGGCATTCAGCCGCAGACGCAACAGGTGTTCAAGAACATCGGCGAGATCCTCAAGGCGGCCGGCGCGTCGTTCGACCAGGTCGTCACCGCAAGCGTGTTTTTGGCCGACATGAACGACTTCGCGAAGATGAACGAGATCTACGCGACGTACTTTTCTTCGCCCGCGCCCGCCCGCGCGACGGTCCAGGTCGGACGGCTGCCCAAAGACGCCCTCGTCGAGATCCAGGTCACCGCGTACACGGCGTAGGCCTCACCGGCTCGCTCGCTCGACATCCACCACGCCATTCACGCTCCTGAGCGACTTGATCACCTTTTGCAGGTGCTTGACGTCGCTGATCTCGACCGTCATGTCGATGCGGCCGTGTGAATCGGCATCGGCGGTGGCTTCGACGTTGCGGATGTTGGTGTTGATGCCGGCGATCTTCGAGGTGACGTCAGCCAGAATCCCCTTGCGGTCCTCGACCTGAAGGCTCAGGCGGACCGTGTAGGGGACGGTGTCGCCGCCCTTGTCCCACTCCACGTCGATGCGGCGCTCGGGATCGTAGAGCAGGTTCACGACGTTCGTGCAGGCGGCGGCGTGCACCGAGACGCCTTTCCCCCGCGTGATGTAGCCGACGATCTTTTCGCCGCGAATGGGATTGCAGCAGCGCGCGCGGAACACCATCAGGTCGTCGAAGCCGCGCACTTTGATCTTTTCCTCGGTCTGGCCGAGCACGCGCCGGACCACCGACGCGATCCCGCTCTCGGATGTTTCCTTCAGCTGCGCCTGCGGCACGAGCTTCGTGAGGATCGTCTTGACCGCCAGCTTGCCATAGCCGAGCGCGACGAACAGTTCCTCTGCCTTCGAGTAGCCGTACTCGGTCAGCACCTGCGCAAACGGCGCCCCCTCCGTCAGGCTCTTCGCATTCAGACCGTAGCGCCGCGCCTCCTTGTCAAAGACTTTGTGTCCGAGATCGAGGCTGCGCTCCTTCTCTTCCGCGTGGATGTAATGGCGAATCTTGTTGCGCGCGCGCGACGTGACGACGAAATTCAGCCAGTCACGGCTTGGGTGGTGCCCGGCCGCCGTCATGACCTGCACGATGTCGCCGTTGCGAATGCGCGTGCGCAGCGGCACCATCTTCCCGTTGACGCGCGCGCCGACGCACTGATGTCCGACGTCCGTGTGAATCGCGTACGCGAAATCGACGGGCGTCGCGTCACGCGGCAGCGCCTTCACTTCTCCCTTCGGCGTGAAGATGTAGACCTCTTCCGGGTACAGCTCGATTTTCAGGTTCTGCAGGAATTCCTGAGGGTCGCGCACTTCCTGCTGGAATTCGAGCAGTTGGCGCAGCCACAGAAAGTATTGCTCGTCGCGATCCGCGCTGTGCCGGCCCTCTTTGTACTTCCAATGCGCCGCGATGCCTTCCTCGGCGACGCGGTGCATCTCCGCGGTCCGAATCTGCACCTCGAACGGAAACCCGCGATCGCTCACGACCGACGTGTGCAGCGACTGGTACCCATTGGGCCGCGGCATCGCGATGAAGTCTTTGATCCGGCCCGGCACGGGCGACCACGTCTGGTGAATGATGCCGAGGGCGGCATAGCAGTCCTTGATTGAATCGGTCACGATTCGGAGCGCCATGAAGTCGTAGACCTGATCGAGGTCGATCTTCTGCCGCTTCAGCTTCTGGTGAATGCTGAACAGACGCTTGATGCGGCCGTCGATGTGGCGGACCGGGACCTGCGCGTCGGCGAGCGTCGCGCCCACCGTTTTCCTCAGCTCCTCGATCAAGCCTTCCGTCTCGCGCCGCCTCGCTTCCACGCGCTGGCGCAGCGATTCGAACGCCTTCGGCTCGAGATAGCGGAACGCCAGCTCCTCGAGCTCGTTCTTGACCTTGCTCATGCCGAGCCGGTTGGCGATCGGCGCGTAGATGTCGCGCGTCTCCTGCGCGATCTTCACGCGGCGATCCTCGGGCAGATGGTGGAGCGTCCGCATGTTGTGCAGACGATCCGCGAGCTTCACGAGGATGACGCGGATGTCATCCACCATCGCGAGCAGCATCTTGCGGAAGTTCTCCGCCTGGCGTTCTTCGCTCGACGAAAACGGAATCGCGCCCAGCTTGGTCACGCCTTCGACGACGTGGGCGATGTCGGCGCCGAAGAGCTCGGTGATCCGCTCGATCGGCGTCTGCGTGTCTTCAACGATGTCGTGCAGGAGCCCGGCCGCGACGGCGACCACGTCGAGCTTCATGTCGGCCAGCAGATCCGCGACCTCGAGCGGGTGGACGAGGTAGGGTTCGCCCGAATGGCGCACCTGTCCCTTGTGCTCGAACGCCGAGAACACATAGGCTCGGCGGAGCAGCTCGACGTCCGCGTCGGGGTTGGTGGCGCGGACCTTTTCAATGAGGTCCTCGAACCGGATCATGATCGGCGGTGTCTAACCTTGCAGGATCAGGGGTTCTGGCCGGAATTGGCCCGCGCAGCGGTTGACGGCGTTGTTGGGCCGCCCATATACTGACCCTTCGGTTTTATTGTAATCGGCGCGAGAAGGGGAGAGCATGACGATCCGATTCCGCGCGGCCTCGACCGCGTCCCTGGCCCTCGTTCTCGGGGTCAGCCTGGCGGCGGCAGGCTGCGGCAAGTATTCATGGTCAACGCTGACGGCCGTCAAAGCCTTCAAAGACGGCAATGTCCTGTATCAACAGAAGGACTATCGAAAGGCTGCCGAGAAGTACAAGGAGGTGACCGACAATCAGGCCGCCGCCGAGTCGTTCCCTGATCTCTCCAAGGCCTGGTTCTTCCTCGC
>JBOGIZ010000737.1:0-11312 GCA_050747805.1 Vicinamibacterales bacterium
TTCTCATGCTCCCTCCGCACTGGTGACCGTGAATGCGCGATCGGCCAGCAGCGCGCGTGCGGCCGACCGGCCGGCCGCCGCGCCGGACACGAGACGGTGCTCGCGCCGGAACCAGACACTGCTGCGCCGAAACGAAGGAGGGACTAGGGCCGAGGTGGACGGGGTTCAGGAACGGCGGGGGCGTGTGCCAGCGCCGCGCGCACCGCGAGGACGGACGCGAGCGAGCGAACGGGCATTCCGAGCGACGCTCGGGGCGAGACGACGGCAATGGGACCGAGCAGCGACGCGAGCAGCGCCGTTTCGTGGTCGGCGCCGCCGCGACACGAACAGCCGGTCTTTGATTGGTCTTCCGTCTGATGATGCATCGGACAGTGCATCCCGTGCCCGCAGATTGGGCACGCCCCGGCCGCCTTCTGGGCGCCTTCACACATCGCGATCGACGGGATTGCGAAGACGCACATCTGGCACGCGAGCCAGATGGCAATGACCACGGACAGATGCCGGCGAATGCCAGCCAAGGAAATCCCCGTCAACAAAAACCCGCGTCAGCATACCACTACCCATTCTCGATTCTCTGAATAAGCTCAGTGCGTCGCTCCGCCGTCGCCTGTTTCGAGAATACGAAATACGAGAGACGCGCGGGCGCGTGCCTCTTCATATGGGCATCGTACTTTCCATGGAACGCGCGTTCCACGTCCGTTTCCCTCGTCAGGCCGACGCTCGCACATTGCTCTGCCCACCAAGCGGAATCGGCCCACACAAGATGTCCGTGTATGGGATAGCCGAGATCGTCGCAGTGGAGCTGCGCAAAGGGTCGGCCCTCCGCCGAATTCCGCTGCCAGGCGTCCAAATAATGCGGAAAAATCACCCCGAACACCGGATCGATCCCAAACGCAGGAATGTTGCAAAAGAGAAAGGCGCCTTCGACCATCAGCGCCGCAAGTCGAGACAAATAGGCCGGTAGCTTGTTCGGATTGAGATGCTCAAATACGTCGAACCCCATCACGAGATCAAACCCCGGTGCGAGATCAAGCGAGAGCAGATCGCCGTGGTGAAGCCGCGGACGAACCCGATCCGCCGCGCGCGCAATCGCCATTTCACTTATCTCGACCCCCTCTGCGGTGATGCCGAGATCCTCGAGACACTCGATAACTGCCCCGGAGGCGCAGCCGAGGTCGAGCGATCGCGCCGGCGCGAAACACGCGGCCATCTCCGCCAGCAGTCGCTTGTCCGCGTCCGCATCGAACACCCAGACGCCTGGAGCCTCGTAATACTTGTTGGAGATGATTTGCTGCTCCATCCAGTCGAAATCGGACGGCAACGCGGCGTTGAACACCACGACTGAATTCCCATTTGATCGGTCAACCGCCAAGGCGTATCGGTCCGGCCTCTTCGCCATCAGATTCGGCAGCGATGATCCGCGTGGAACGAGTTTCGATCTGAACTCTTCGGATCGCATGAGTTCGAGCAATACGGCGGTCCGTCCGAGCCCCTCGCCAAGCACGCGACAATAGTGCCTGAGGCCGTCTGGATCCACAGGACGACCGAGGATTTCCCGGAACGCGTTCTCAATAAAATTGCTGTCGCTCGAAAAAGCGAGATCGAACCGTCCTCGCCAACGCTGCAGCGAACGAGTCCTGCGCCGAGGCCTCGGGTTTTCCGCCATTGGCGCCGTACTATATCTTGCGTGATCTGGGTGGTTGTGTACGACACATATCGTTGACATACGATCGTAGTCGTAGTACCCTCCGACATGCAGGACAGGATGTCGAAGCCGACCCCGACCGACGCGGAGCTGGGAATCCTCCACATCCTCTGGCGGCGCGGTGCGTCTACCGTGCGCGAAGTCCACGACGCGATCAGCGACACGAAGGATGTCGGTTACACGACGGTTCTGAAGCAGATGCAGGTGATGCATCGCAAAGGACTGTTGACACGATCAGATCGCTTCCGTTCCCATCTTTACGAGCCTGTCCAAACGCAGGCAAAAACGCAGCGGCAGCTGGTCCTCGCGATGATGGAGCAGGCATTCGGCGGCTCCGCCCGCCGCCTGCTGCAGAGCGCGCTGGCCGGACGTCGGATCGACGCACAAGAGCTGCGCGACATTCGGGCTCTGCTCGATGAGTACGAAAGGACGCACCGATGACTTCGTGGCCGATACCGCTGGTGCACAACCCGTATCTCATCTTCATCGGCTGGATGCTGCTCCTCATCCTGTGGGAAACGACGGCCGTCGGCGTCATCTTTGCCGTGTTTCGCGCGTGCAGTCCCGGTCGAACGGTTACGAGGGACTATGTGACTGCGCTCTGCGCTTTCGCGCTTTCTGCGGCTGCGGTTCCTGTGACGATTGCGTGGCAACTAGGTGGCCCAGCGCCGTCGGACACGTCGATGCTGCAGCATCAGACCCTTGCGGTGACCGCTGCCAACGGCACGAGTGCCCTGAGAACCCTGCTCGAGCGTCCCGCGATGGATGCCATCGCGGCGATCGCGGCAGTGGCGTGGATCGTTGGCGTGTTCGCGGTGCTGGTTCGCTTTATGGGCGGGTGGTGGCTCACACGTTCGCTGGTGGCAAAGGCACGGCCGGTTCGCGACGCGGAGATGCGCCGCATGACGGACGCGCTTGCTCTGCGCGCCGGCGTGAAGCGCGCCATCGGCTTGGTCGAGTCGTACAGCATTGAAGCGCCTGTCGCCGTCGGGTGGCGAAAGCCTTATGTCGTGATCCCGGTCGGCGCGCTCCCGCACTTATCGCGTGACGAGATGTCGGCCGTGCTCGCGCATGAAGTCGCGCACATCCGTCGTCGGGACTATGCGATCAACCTGTTGCAGTCCTTCACCGAGGTGCCGCTGTTCTTCAGCCCGGCGGTCGCATGGATTGCGCGCGCGGTTCGCGAGGCGCGCGAGTTTTGCTGCGACGACGACGCCGTGGCGAGTATCGGCGACAGACGACACTACGTCGAGGCGCTCGTCCGCCTGGCGGGCTTTCACACCATCAAGCGAGTGCATTCGGCGGTCGGCATTTCCGGTCCCCGCCTCGTCACCCGTATTCGACGGTTACTCCAGGAGGAATCTATGCCGCGGTTGAGCCTCGTCCGAATCGTCGCGCTCGTTGGCGCTCTTGGTTTGATTGCCGTCAGCGGCGTTCAGGTGTCCGCGGTCTCCGCGCTGCGGCTGCCGAGGCAATCCGACACCTCCACCGTCTATAAGACGACCGACCCTGGTGTGACGGAGCCTTCCCTAATCCGGGACGTCAAACCGAAATATACAGACGACGCGAAGAAGCGCAAAGTGCACGGCATTGTCGACATGCAAGCGGTCATTACGAGCAGCGGTGCGGTTCGCGGCGACATTCGTGTCACCAAGTCCCTCGACCCCGGTTTGGACGCGGAGGCAATCAAGGCTGTCAGACTCTGGCGATTTCGTCCAGCGACGAAAGATGGCAAGCCCGTGAACGTGATGGTAGAAGTGGAGATGACCTTCACTCTGAAGTGAAGCTTACGGGTTTGCTCGACGGATCCGTGACCACCGCGCTCACGATCGCGACACGGCTCGATCGGCCCCTCATGAAATCACTTCGATGCGTGCCCGGTGACCGGACGCCTTGGCGAGCGGCGCGGCGCAGGTGACGATCGGCGCATCGAGCGCCTCGGCCAACGCCACGTACATGGCGTCGTACGCGGTGACGTTCTGACGCAGCCTCCACGCGCGGGCCAGGAGATCGAGCGTCCTACTTCACGGCGATCGGGCCGGAGCCCAGGCCCGCCGAACCGCTGAACGTCCACAGCGTGCCGTTGAGGATCGAGAAGAGGCCGACCCCTCGCGAATCGCCCGCGGAGAAATCGCCGGACAACGGCGCGTGCTGCGTCACGATCGGCAGATCGACGCCGCTCTCTTCGAAGTGAATGTGATCGGCATAGCGCGTCACGGTGAATGCCGGCGACGGGAAGAGGGGCGCGCCGTACCAGTGAACGCTCGTCACGGTCGCCGCGTAGACGACGGTCGTCGGCGCGGGAGCGGGAGCGGGAGCGGGGGCCGGATCTGGCGCAGGTGTTGGAGTCGGCGTCGGGGCGGGCGCGGGCGGCGCGTCTGCCGGAGTCGGGCCAGCCGCGACCGTGGCCGCGGACTGCGCACTGACGGACGTGGGCGCGACGGGATCCTGGCTGCCGCAGCCGACGGCGAACGCTGCGAGCAAGACGAGCGATCCAAGAAGGTAACGCTGCATGATCTCCCTCGATTCCTCTCTCAAGTCTTCCGTTGCGGCGGATCGAGGGGCCGGTGCGCGCGCAAGGGCAGCTACCGGACTACGATCCGTCGAGATACGTCACAATCACCATCTCCGCCGCCTTGAGCTGCATAAATGCCGCCGATTTAAGCTCGGCCGGAGAACCGGCTCAGCAGGTGTGGGACTTGCGTTCGGAGGCGCGAAAGTGGGCGCAAAAGAGGGAAGTTCGCGGTCGAATGCTCGAGTCGGTGTTCCATGCACCGTGTCGAAACGGGGGCAATGGATCGACATTTCGACCGCGATGCCCGCGATGCTCGGCAAAGCTGAATTACTCCGCGGGCTTCACTTCGATCTGTCCGTCACGCTCGCGAACGACGAGGCAGGGTTGATCGTGCGTCGAGGGGCCGTCAAGAACGCGGCCGTCCTCGAGCGCGAATTGAGAGCCATGCCATGGGCACACGACCGAGCCGTCCTCGAGCGTGCCTTCCGACAACGGGCCACCCAGATGCGCGCAGGCGTGCGCCATCGCGAACACGCGGCCGTGCTGACGGACGAGCAGAATATCGGCGTCCCCCGCCCGCGCCCGGATCATGGCATTCTCGGCAAGCGCGCTGCTCGGCGCGACGAGCGTGAACGCGTCCGGCGGCTCGATGTCGGCGTGTGTGACGCCGAGCCGCTGCTCGTACACGAGATCGCCGCCAAGATAGGCGGCGGCGACGGCAATCGCATAGCCGGACCAGGCGCACGTTCTCCCGGTCTCGCGCGCGCTGCCGCGCCGCTGAAAGTACGCCGCCGTCATCAGAGACGTCGCGGTGATATTGAGCAGCCCGTGCACGAGACCGGTGCGGCGCGACTGTCCCTGCGTCTCGCTCCAGTCGGTCAGGCCGGTGACGGCAGCGCCAAGGGCGCCGAGAAGGCCCACACCGATCGCAAAGGTAGAGGCCCGCCGCAGACCCGGGTCGCCGTTCGCCGCCGCGTCGAGGGCAAGCGCCGTCGTCCATGCGCCGAGAGGGACGTCGGTAAAGACTGGGTGCAGCGGATGTCCGAGCCAGACGCCGTGCATCGCGTTCTTGGCTTGTTCGCCGGCCGGCCCGGCGGCCTTGTAGACTTCGCGAACGGCGTTGCTGAGCGGCTCGGCGATCGCATCGACGACCGGCAGATCCGTGGCCCGGTTGATTGCTTCCATCGTGTTCATGCATCCTCCAGTCGCGCCGCCAATCTCATCCGCGCGAACGCGTCGACGTGAACGTCTGAAGGAGTCCAGCAAGATGCGCGCCCCACCCCAAAGAGCGGCCGCGTGGAATGACGAGCTTGCCGAATCAGCCCTGCAGCGGACTCGCGTCTGGCCCGATACATCACGCACATGGTCTGCCCGAAGTGCGGCCTCGTGCGGGATGCCGACTTCGCCGAGTGCCCCCGCTGCGGCATCGTAATCGCAAAGTTCCAGCGCGCACACGACGAGCCACATGAATCTGCGGTCGACCTGTCGGGGGTTCTGCACGCAACGAGTGCCCCGACAACGCGCTCGAACGACAGCGCGCTGCGCCCCGAACTGATCGCGCGAGCGACTGCCCTGCCCTTCGCATTACTCGTCGCGCGGATTGCTGTGAAGACATCCCCGGGGCTCGTCCGACTGTTCACGATGTGGGTCCACGAATCGGGACACGCCACGGCGGCGTGGCTCTGTGGATATCCGGCGTGGCCAGGCCCCTGGTTTACTCCGGTCGCCTCGGAGCGGTCGCCGTTATTTTCGGTGATGCTTATGGGCGCGATGGCCTACGGCGGCTATCGCGCGTGGCAGGTGCAGCGTTGGTTCTGGGTCGTTGCCTCCGCCGGCACACTGCTGATGACGCTCTTTTGCACGGTGGTGGTCGGGCCGGTCAAGGCGCATCAGTTGATCATCTTCGGCGGCGACGCAGGCTGCATGGTCCTCGGGACCGTGCTGATGCTGACGATGTATGCGCGGCGCGACCATCCTGTTCGAGAGAACCACCTTCGCTGGGCCCTGCTGCTCATCGGCGCCCTGGCATTCATGGACGCGTACATCGTCTGGTCCGGCCCAATCGATGGATTGCCGTTCGGCGAGAATGAAAACGGGCTCAGCGATCCGAGCGTCCTGACAGAGATCTACGGTTGGAATGTCCTGCGACTCATCAACCGCTATGGGGAGCTTGCACACGCGTGTCTCGCGGTGCTGGCAATTGTGTACGTGACGATGCTCTTGCTTGAACGCAGGGATTCGCGCTCATTTGAGTCATCAAGCGGCTCCGTGCGGCGCCTGACTGCCGGGGCGCGCTGAGCGTCGGTCCGTGGACCGTGGGCCGTGGGCCGTGGGCCGTGGGCCAGTCGCAACCACGCTACTGCCCTGCGCGTAGGAACTTCAGAAACTCCGACGAATCGCGCGTCAGGCCGGCGAAAGTCGCGATCGGGCGCCCGCTCGCGTCCACGATCGCGTAGAGCGGCAGCGCGACCGTCTGAAACGTCTGTTCCTGAAAACGCTGCTGCTGTTCGAACATCGCGCCCTGCCCGTCGGTGTACAGCCGCGCGCGCACGAAGTGCGACAGCGCGTCGCGCACGTCGGGACGCGGGAACATGTTGGCCTCCATCCACCGGCAGTTCGTGCACGTATAGCCGGTGAAATCGATGAAGACGAGCTGCCGCGATCGCCGGGCCTGCGCGAGCGCCGCGTCGAGATCGTTGAGCGTCCACGTCAGTTCGCCGCCCCGCGGCGTCGACGCCTCGATTGCCGGTGGCGGCAGAAACGCCTCGAGCTCCCCCAGCGGACGGCCCGAAATGCCGCTGGCCAGCCACACGCCCGCGATGATCGCCGTCAGACTGCCCAGCGCGCGCGCGATCGTCGGGCGGCGCCCGAACAGATACACCGCCAGCGCAGCCGCCGTGGCGATCCACGCGACGAGTACGGCCGTCCGCGTGAACACGCCCCACGACCACACGAGATCCGCGTTCGAGAGGAACTTCATCGCCGCGGCGATCTCGAGAAAGCCCATGACAACCTTGACGCGGCCGAGCCACGTTCCCGATCGTGGCAGATGCCTCGCGAGCTGCGGCGCCGCCGCGAGCAGAACGAAGGGCGCCGCAAACGTCGCTGAATACACGAGCAGGCCGACGAGGGGCCGCTGCCACTCGCCGCGCGAGGCCACTACCAGCAGCGTGCCGAGGAACGCCGCGGTGCAAGTGAGCGACGTGATCGTGAACGTCAGCGCCATCAGCAGCGTGCCGGCCGCCGATGCCGCGCCGCTCCGGCGCGACCGGACGTGGAGCCGCGACAGCACGCCCGACGGCAGCCGCACCTCGAAGACGCCGAAGAGGTTCAGCGCCAAGCCGACGAACAATGCGGTGATGCCAAGATTCAGCCACGGATTCGCGGCAAATCGATTCAGTCCCGCCGCGCCCGCGGCAAACGCCAGCACGCCGCCAAGCACGGTGAACGTCAGAACGATGCCGAGGCCGTACAGGATGGCGGAGCCGATCGCGGCGCGCGCCGTTGCGGCGGGCCGCTGCGTAAAGTACGAGACCGTGATCGGAATCATCGGAAACACGCACGGCGTCAGCAGCGACAACGCGCCGGTCACAACGGCCAACCAGATGAACTCCCGCCAGGATCCAGACGATGCGCCGAACCTGGTGAACCCAACCGTTGGGAGTTGCTCTTTGGGAGTTGGATTTTGGCTCCTGGCAGTCGGGAGTTGGCCCTTGGAATTTGGAAGCGACAGCGAGATAGAGATCGTGCGCGGCGGCAGGCACTCCCGATCCGTGCACGCCTGATAGCCGACGCCAACCGTCACGCTTGTATCGTCCGCGGCGCCCATCGTTCGCTTCACCGGCACACGCAGCGTGAAGGTGCCGTCGTAGGTTTCGGTCTGGATGTCGAAGTTTGGATCGAAGGCGCGTGCGGGCTCCGGTCCGCGGATCGCACCCGCCCGCGCAAATGGCGGCGCAACGGTCACCGTCGTCGGCGTCGGACCGCCGGGACCCTGCGTGACCGAGTAGACGTGCCAGTCATCGTCTACGACGCCGGTGAGGAGGACGTCGAAGCGGGCGGAATCAGCGCTCTGCGCGAGCGTCGCGGACCAGTGGACGGGGTCCTGCGCAGTAGCCGGCGTCACGCACGAGATCACGCAAAGAGCGCAAAGCGCGCAAAGCGTAAGTCGTCTTTGCGTGCGTTGCGCTCTTTGCGTGAGCCTTTCCGTCATCACCTACTTCAGCAGCGACTCGATCTGCAGCTCGAACGATCGCTGCTCGCGCGGACTGCGGATGATGCCCGGCTTGAAGATGATCCGGCCGTCGCGATCGACGAGGAAGTTGGTGGGATAGCCCCGCGCGCCGTACGTCTTCTCGGCCCAGTCGGTCGTGGTCTCGAGCGGACGGAAGCCGAAGCCGTTCTTCGAGAGATACGGCATCACGAAATCGTGCTCTTCCGGCAGGACGTTCAGCGAGAGGATCGTGAAGCCGCGATCCTTGTACTTGGTGAGGACGCGCTGCAGCGTCGGGAACTCGCCGCGGCACGGGCCGCACGACGGATACCAGAAGTTGATCAGGACGACCTTGCCCCGGTAGTCGCTGAGCGAGACTTTGCGGCCGTCCGGGTAGTCGGGCAGCGTGAAGGGCGCCGCCGGCTTCGCGCTCTTCTCGCGAACGCCGCGAACGTCGGCGTCGACCTCGTCCGGCGATTTCTTCAGCGCACGCCCGATCGCGTGGAGTCTGGCGATCATCTCATCCGACGGCGATCGCGCAACGACCGCCGCGAGGCCGAGATACGCCGACAGTGGATCTCCCGCCGCCTGCCGCGACTCGGCGACCGCGAGCGCGAGCGGCGCCGGATCGCGATAGCTCGGCGGATCCTTCACCGTCATCAGACGGGCCACGGCACCTTTGCCGTCGCCCTTCGCGCGCAGCGACGCCGCCGCGGTCAGCGCGTCCGCGTAGGCGCCCAGAGCTGTCCACGACTTCTGCTCCGACTTCGCCGAGATGCGCTTCAGCATGTCGGCCGCCAGCGCGCTGGCCTTCGCCGGATCGCTCGCGACGAGCACGTCGAAATAGTCCGACATCCCCGACTCCGACCACTCGAACTTCTCGGGCGGGAATTCCTTCCGCAGCCGTTCGTAAATCGCGATCTTTCTCGCCGCATCGTCCGTCGTGTCGTACGCGGCCCAGTACAGCGCCTGGGCTCCCCGCTCGGTATTCGGGAATCGCGTCGCCGTTTCCTGCTCGAGCCGCAGGCCCTCCGCGCGATTGGTGGATTCGACCGCGTTTGCGTAATAAAAGAAGTACGACGGATCCTGCGGGTTCAACTCGGATGCCTTTTTCAGGTCCGCAATCCGCCCGGCGTTGTCGCCGCGCAGCTCCGCGATGAGCGCCAGATCCTCGTACGGCCGCGCGAAGGTCGGCACGAGATCGATCGCGCGCCTCAGGTGCTGCTCCTCCGCGTTCCAGTCTTTGCCCGCGAGCGTCGCGAGCGCCCATTCATACACGGGATTGTCGGGATGCGCCTTCGCCCATCCCTCGTAAAGGGTCGTCAGGTCGCGAGTCGCCTGCTTCTCGGCCGGCTCGTTGCCGGCGTGCTTCGCCGGATCATACGCAAAGGCCGCCTGCTCGGTCGTGAAGATGAACTGTTCGTGCGCGTCTACGTAGCGCGGATCCAGGTCGATCGCCTTGCGAAAGAGCTGCGCCGCCTTGGCGTCGTCGCCGTCGCGCACGGCCTGCCGCCCGGCATCGAACGCGGCGCGCGCCTCGGGCGTGCCTGAACTCTCGACCGCCTGCTGCGGCGCGGCAGCCACCGACACAAGCGCGAGCGCGCCGATAAGTGTGCGAACCATAAGGCGCATCTTACTCCTCTGCCTAACCTCCAATCTCCAGTCTCCAACCTCCAGTCTCCAACCTCCAACCTCCAACCTCCGCTAAGATTGATCCACCTTGAAAGTTCCCGCGCCGGCTGCGGCGGTCATGGCCGCGCTCGTACTCTCGATCTCACTGCTGGCTCAGCAGATCCCCGCCGCCCCCTACACCGTCGTCACGCGCGAGGGACGCCGGCCGCTCGCCGCGCGCCTGATGAACGGTCAGGAAATGTTCGCGCTCGACGATCTGGCGCGCCTCTTCAATTTGACGATCCGGGAAGACGCGTTGGCCGGCGGACTGACGATCGCGTCCGGGTCGCAAACGATCGTGCTTTCGGCGCAGCAGCCGCTGGCGTCCGTGGCCGGCCGGATGATTTCGCTGCCCGGGCCGCCCGTACGCGACGGCCGCATCTGGTACGTGCCGGTCGATTTCGTCGACCGCGCCCTCGCGCCGATCTCCTCTACACGCATCGAGCTGCGGAAGCCGTCGCGCCTGCTCATCGTCGGCGACGTGCGGCTTCCGCGGATTGCCGCGCGCGTCGATCTGCTCGGATCGGTCACGCGCGTCACGGTCGACGTTGCGCCCGCGACGCCGCACACCGTCTCGCAGGATCAGAACCGGCTGCTCATCCGGTTCGACGCCGACGGCCTCGACGCGCCCGATCTGCACGCGACCGCGACGAATGACGTGCTCCAGGCGATCCGCGTTGCCGATTCGCTCCAGACCATCGCGTTCGATCTGGGTCCGAAGTTCGCGTCGTACCGCGTGTCTGACGAGCCAGGCCCCTCGGGCTCGGGCCGCATCGTTCTGGACCTCGCTGCGCAGGGCGCCCCTCCCGCCGCCGTGGGACAGCCGCCAGCGACGACGGCGCCGCCGCCGGGCGCAGTGACCGAGCCGCCGCCGCTGCTCGAGCTGCCGCCGGCTGGAGGACTGCGGGCGATCGTCATCGATCCGGGACATGGCGGCGACGATCCCGGCACGAAGGGCGCGGGTGGCGCGCTCGAGAAAGACATCACGCTCAACATCGCGAGACGATTGAAGAGCGCGCTCGAGACGCGGCTGGGCGTGCGCGTGCTGCTCACGCGTGACACCGACCAGAACGTCGCGTCCGATCAGCGCGCCGCGGTCGCGAACAACAACAAGGCGGATCTCTTCATCAGCCTCCACGTTGACGCGTCGTTCCGCGCGACGACGGCCGGCGCGGAAGTCTCGTACCTCGGCCTCGAAGGCTACGGCC
>JBOGIZ010000738.1:0-9218 GCA_050747805.1 Vicinamibacterales bacterium
CGGTGAGATCGCGCTGACCTTTGATCCTCTGCAGCATTTCCCACACGGCCACGCGCGAGACCGGGTCCAGACCGGTGGTCGGCTCGTCGAGAAAGAAGATGCGCGGTTCGTGCACCAGACCGCGCGCAATCTAGACGCGGCGCCGCATCCCGCCTGAAAGGTGCTTGACGGGCGCCTTTCGCCACTGCGTCAGCTCGACCGATTCGAGCAGCTCGTCGATCAGTCGCTCGCGCTTGCCGTGCGGCACGCTGTACAGCTTCGCGAAGATGATGAGATTTTCCTCGACACTCAGTTCGAGATCGCTGGTCATCGCCTGAGGGATGACGCCGATCGAGCGGCGGACGCCGTCCGCCTGCGCCACGATGTCGAACCCGTTGACGAGCGCCGCGCCCGACGTCGGCGCCAGCAGCGTCGTGAGCATGCGAATCAGCGTGGACTTGCCGGCGCCGTTGGGCCCGAGCAGCCCGAAGATCTCTCCGTCGGCGACGCCGAAGCTGATGCCGTTGACGGCGGTGAACGCGCCGAACTTCTTCACGATTCCCCGAACGTCGATCATCAATCCGGGGGCTGTCGCCCCCGGACCCCCGACACGCTCTCTCGCGGGGGCCCCTGCGATCCCCGCTCCGTTCGCGTGGCTCACTCGCGGCGCTCCTTCGCTGTTGATCGCCCCGGACGCCGGCGCCCCCGAACCATCGGTACGCTCTCTTGCGGGTAATGCAGCCATGCGACCTACTTGACCGGCAGGATGACGTAGGCCGTCATGCCAACGGCGAGGCGGCGATCGCGGTTGTCGACTCGCACGCGCACCTCGAACGTCTTGATGTCGCGCTTGGTCCGGCTGACGTCGCGCTGCGTCGCATACGACGCATCGGCACCGCGAAAAAACACCGTGCCGGTGCGTTCGTCGCCCGATGGCAAGCGCACCGCCAGCGTGTCGCCGATGCGCACGCGATCGATGTAGGTCTCCTCGACGTCGACGCGCACCCAGAGATCGTCGGGATTGATCAGCGTCACCATCGGCTGGCCCGCGTTGACATACTCCCCCGCGCGCACGGCGCGCACGTCCACGAAGCCGGCGATCGGCGACTTCACCTGCGTGTACTCCAGCCGCACGTCGGCTTTGGCGCGCTGGGCAGCCGCCGCGGCCTGCATGTGCTGGTCGATTTGGACCTGATTGCGCCGCGCCGCGACCTGATCGGCGTTCGCCTTGGCCATCGCAACCGCCGCCCGCTGCGCGTCGACCTGTTTGTTGAGCGAGTCGAGCTTCGCCTGCGCGGAGTTGAATGCGGTCCGCGCCTGATCCGCTTCCTGCTGCGACGCGACATGCTGCTGTGCCAGGTTTTCGGTGCGCGTGTACGTCAGCCGCGCGTTCTCGAGATCGGCGGCGGATGCCTTGACCTGCGCCTCGGTCGAGGCAAGCGTCGATTCCGCCTGTGCGATCTGGTCGGCGGTCTGCCGCTGCTGCAGCCGGAGCGTCGCTTCCGACTCCTTCACCTGCGACGAGAGCCCTTGCGCGTTCTGCGCGTAGTACTCGGTGTCGGCCCGCAGTTCATCAGGAACGATCGTCGCCAGCAGCTGACCCGGCTTGACGGGATCGCCGTCCTTCACCAGCAGTTGGTCGATCCTTCCCGACACTTCCGGGCTGACAATCACGTCGTCGGTGGTGACGATGCCTGTGAGCATGAGGGGCGACGGCCGCGAGTACACGTAGGCGAGCAGCCCGCCGGCGGCGGCCAGGACAATCACAGCGGTAATCAGAATGCGGACGCGTCGCATGATGTAAAACAATTGTATCAAACGTTTGTTTGAACGTGTCAAGCCGCTGCTATAATCGCCGCCGTCCCGCTCAGGATGACGCCCACCCTCACCGTCGGCATCACCACGAAGAACCGGCCGGCGTCCCTCAACGCCGGGCTCGCGTCGATCGGACTGCTGTCGCACCTTCATCCAGACGTGTTCGTGTACGACGACGCCTCCTCACCCGCAGCCGAGTCGCAGCTGAGCGCCGAAGCGCGCGCAATCGTCACGCGCGTGCTGCGCGACGACGAAGGCCGCGGTTACATCGTCGGCCGCAACGCGCTCATGCGAGAGGCGCGAACCCCCTACGTGCTGTTGATGGACGACGACGCGCGATTGATTGCCGCGGACGCGATCGAGCGGGCCATTGGCGTGCTGGACGGCGACCCGGCGGTGGCGGCCGTCGCGTTCGCGCAGACGGAGCTGGACGGACGTCCCTGGCCCACGTCGATGCAGCCGTCGCCCGCCACCCGTCCGGTCCTGGTGCGCACGTTCATCGGTTTCGCACACCTCATCCGCCGCGACGCATTTCTCGCTGCAGGCGGCTACCGCGAGGCATTCGAATTCTACGGAGAAGAGAAGGAGTTGTGCCTGCGGCTGTTCGACGCCGGTTTGCGGGTCGTCTATCTGCCGGATGCGCTCGTCGTGCACTCGCCGGATCCCGCCGGGCGCGACCGCGTCCGCTACCTGCGACGCGTGTCGCGGAACGACTGTTTGACGACGCTCTACAACGATCCGATCACGCGGGTCGTCTGGATGCTGCCGGCGCGGTACGCGCTGTACTTCCGGATGCGGCGGGGCTGGGGAATTCCGGATCCGTGGGGCGGACTCTGGCTCGCGCGCGATCTCGTGCGGCGGCTGCCGTCGATTCTGCGCGACAGACGACCAGTGAGCAGGAGGACGATCGCCGGTTGGACCGCGCTGAAGCACGAGACGCCGTACACGATGCCGGTTAGTGGTCCGGCGTCGCTGAACGAATGACCAAATCAGCGACCACGGCCACTATTCCGACCGCAGCGCGTCAACCGGGTTGATCCGCGTCGCGCGCCGCGCGGGGATCAGGCACGCGGCGGCGCTCGACGCGAGGAGCACGATCGCCGCAGCGGCATAGGGAGCCGGATCGTCGGCGCTCACGCCGTAGAGGACCGTCGTCAACAGGCGCGTTCCGATCGCGGCGAACACAATGCCGATGCCGGTGCCCACGACCGCCGTACTCAGTCCCTCGCGGAGCACCAGACGGATGATGTCTCCTCGCCTGCCGCCGAGCGCGGCGCGAATCCCAAGCTCCCGCGTGCGGCGCGCGACGGAATACGCCACGATGCCGTAGGTGCCGAGCACCGCGAGTACAAGCGCGAGGCTGGCAAACGCCGCCGTCACGATCGCCGGCAGGCGAGTTCCGGCCAGCGAGATGCTAGGCATCTCGTCAAGCGTCATCGGTCCAATCAACGGCAGCGTCGGATCCATCGCCCGGAGTTCGTCGCGCGCGCCTGGCAGCAGCGCGTGTGCGTCGCCGGACGCATGAATGAGCGTCTCGTAGGCTCGATCGGGCGACTGCCAAGCCGGCAAGTACACCCCGGCATCGATGTCCGCGGTAGGTGTCTCGCGCACGTCGGACGCGACACCTACGACGGTCCGCCACGGGTTGGCCGCGTCGAGCCGGATGTGTTCGCCAATCGGGCTGCGTCCCGACCAGGCGTGATGCGCGAATCGTTCGCTCACGATGGCGACGGGGAGCGAACCGGTCCGATCTGATCCGGAGAACGCACGGCCCGCGGTGATGGCGGTCCCGACGGCGGCAAAGTAGCCATCCGACACGCGGCCGATCGGCGCGCTCAACGAAACCGGCGCGCCGCCCGGTCCATGCTCGACCTGAACCGGTTCGTAATTCCAACCGTTCCACGGCGCGATGTCAACGAGTCCGGCGGCCTGCACGCCACCCATCCCACGGATCCGCGTCAACCAGCGGTTGAAGAACTGCGCCTGCACGTCCGGTGTGGCGTACGAGCGCGGCAGCGACACGAACACCGACAAAACGTGCGGGCTCGCGTCGAAACCAAGGCTTACGTGTTCGAGCGCAAAGAGCGTGCGTCCCAGCAGTCCGGCGCCGACCAGCAGGACGATGGCGAGCGCCATCTGCCCTGCCACGAGCACGCGGCCGAGGCGGACGGCAGTCCGGCCGCCGGTTGCTGCCCGGCTGCCGTCTGACAGCGATGCCGTGAGATCGGCGCCAGCCGAGACCGCCGCTGGAATGACACCGGTCACCAGGCCGACGGCGATCGATAGCAGACAGGCAAACGCGAGAACAGGCCCATCGATTCCCGGCGGGTTTCCCATCGGCGGCAGCACGCGCGGACTGATGCGCAGGAGCGCGGCGGCGCTCCAGTACGCGAGCCCGATGCCCATCGCGCCGCCCGCAATCCCGAGCAGCAGCGTCTCTGTCACCAGTTCGCGCACGATGCGCGCGCGTCCGGCGCCGAGCGCCGCTCGCATCGCCGTCTCCCGTCCGCGTGCCGTGGCGCGAGAGAGAAACAGGCCGGCCACGTTCACGCACGCCAACGCCAGTACGAGAAGCGCCGCCCCTAGAACCACCAGCAGCATCGGCCTGACGTTGCCCAACATCGCGTCGCGAATCGGCACAGCCACGAGGGTGAGCGGCGTTGAAGTGGACGGCAGCTTGGCGCGCTCGCCGACCACCCGGACCTCCGACTGAGCTTGCGCGAGCGTTGCACTGTCAGCAAGACGCGCAACGGCCTGCAGCATGGGCTGGTTCGCCGCGCGGCCCGCGAGGAACGGGCGCAGATCGAGCGGCGCCCAGATCTGAAGCGCTCGAGCCGGAACGGGCGGCGCAAAGTCCACGGGCGTCACGCCGATCACCGTCCAGGTCGCGTCGTTCAAACGAATCGATCGACCGATAATGGCCGGATCGGCGCCGAAGGCCTGGACCCACACAGCGTGGCTCAGCACGACGACGTGTGCGGGGCCGCCATCCACGTCACGCTCGTCGATGAGACGGCCCAACGCTGGATGCACCCCAAGAGTCTGGAAGAACGTCGGGCCCACCGACGCGCCCTGCCACGACAGCGTGTCGTGGTCGCCGACATACGTATAGCCGCCATACCAGCCAAATGGCGCAACCGACGCCAGTGTTCGGCTCGAGCGCTGCAACTGCGCGATTTCGTTCGGCGACACAGAGGGCGAATTGCCCGCGCTCGCCGCATAGAGCAGGACGAGCCGGCCGGGGTCGTGATACGGGAGCGGATCGATCAACTCGCGGGAGACGACGGAAAAGACGGATGTGTTCGCGCCGATGCCGATCGCGAGCGTCGCGAGCACGGTGAGCGTGAACGCCGGCGTGCGCCGGAGCGCGCGCAGCGCGACGCGGGCGTCGTGAAGCAGTTGACCCACGTACTCCCTCCTGTTGGCTCGGCGCTGCCGCGCGAAGTCGTGTGTCTCGAGCGCGCGGCGCACGTACTCAGGATCGCCGAAGCGATCGCGCGCCAGGTGCTCGGCGTCTGCGTGCGAATATCCGCGCGCCTCGTAGTCGGCGATCCGGGCCTCCAGATGGAACCGCAGCTCATCGTCGACGTCTGCCCGCACGTCAGGCTTGAAGAAGCGGAGATAGCGCGTCCACGCGGCCATCGCGATGTCAGCCGAGCGCGGGCGCCGCGCGAAGCACGCGCGTGACGGCGCCGGAGTAGCGCGTCCAGGCGGCGGCCTCGCGCTTGAGATAGGCGCGGCCCGCGGGCGTGAGCGAATAGTAGCGGGCCCGTCGATTGTTCTCAGACATGCCCCACTCCGATCTGGCGAAGCCTTTGTCTTCCAGCCGTCGCAGCGCGGGATAGAGCGACCCTTCCTCGATGCGCAGCACATCGTCTGTCGTCTGCTCGATCCAGCGGGCGATGCCGTAGCCGTGGGTCGATTCGGCGAACAGCGCCTTGAGAATCAGGATCTGCAGCGTACCCTGGAGCAAGTCCGTGGAGCTGACTGGCATCGCACTCCCCCCTGTCACGTCTATGGGAAGACTACAGCGGAGCGGACGGCCGGTCAAGCCGCGTCGCGCCTCGGAGTCTGCGACGCGCCGGCTGCGGCGGGTGATTCTGAGATAGCCTCGACATCGTGCATGCGTAAACAGCTTGCCGCCGGAATCGATCGCCTGGGTGGGGCTGGCCGCGGTCCTAGTGACCGGGCGGCAGCCGGATGCGAAACAGATTACGATGCACGCTCGTTTGCACGTAGAGAAACGTATCGGGATCGCGTCCCGGCACGATCTCGGCGCGTGGCACGCTGCGCGCGCCGGGCATCGCGCGCGCGTTCGACAGCGGCGGAATGCCCGTCGCGGGAAACGCCGGCAGCGTCTCGTCGGGCCCGACGGAAATCGCAAGCGCGCGGCCCGGACTCGACAGCGACGCCTCCTCGACCGACACGAAGAGGAACTTCCCGTCCGAGGACCACGCCACGCGACAGCTGTTTTCGCAGATGCGCGTCGGCGGCCCGCCGGCGACCGGGATCGCCATGAACGCGACTGTCGTCCGATCGAGCAGCGGCGCGATCGCCGTGACCCAGCGGCGTCCCGGAGAGACGCCAATGAGGTTGCTGATCGGATAGGGCACGACTTTCGATCGGCCGGATCCGTCGGCCAGGACACGGCCGAGATACGTGGTGTTGTTTTCGGTGAACGCGAACAACACCTCACCGCCCGGGCCGAAGAACGGCGTGCGATCGCCGACAAGACCGAGCGTCTTCGGCGCCATCCGCAGATCGATCGGCGCGATCCAGATTTGCGTGGAGTGGTTCGCGGTCGGCGTCGTGTAGACGATCTGCGTGCCATCGGGCGAGATGTCGAACGAGAGGATCGGCACACCCGACAACATGTTTTCGATCGGTCCGGACTTCAGCTGCAGCCTTTGCAGCTCGCGACGGCCAACGCCCGCGTCGCGCCGGGCCAGATAGTAGACATACTGGCCAGCGGGACTGTAGATGACGCTGCCGTCGAGAACTTGCCCTTCCGACGAGAGTTGACGGTCACCGGCGGGCTCGTGCAGCCAGAGCGAGCTGTCGCGCTCGCCGATCGACGTGACGAGCGATCGCCCGTCCGGATCGACGGCGATGCCGGTCTCGATCGTGGGACCGAACGTGATCTGCTCGGGCACGCCATCGGGCGCGCGCTGGCGCCACAAATGACGGGCGCCGCTCACCTGCGCGGCAAAATACATCCACGCACCGTCAGGCGACCACGCTGCCGCGCGGCAACTGCCGTCGGGGCCCACCTGGTGACTCTCGGCCGTTCCCTTGAGCGCGATCAGCCGGCATGGCAGCCACCCGCCGTTCTGCCCCATCTCGACGACGATCGCGGACGTTCGATCGGGTGACGCGAACGAGTAGTGCGCCATGCCGCGCTCGTGCGGTGGAAAGTACAGCTCGCGCAGATCCGCGCGGCTCCGCGGCGCGCTGACGATCCCCATGTGTTGGCCGCGCTTGATCTGCGAAAACAGCAGATGATCGCGATCGAGCCACGTCAGCCCCGCCGCGTTCGCCAGGATCAACTGCGGCTCGCCGCCCAACACGGACACCGCGTACGTGGACCAGCCCGCGCCCTCCATCACCGTATAGGCGACTTCCGATCCATCCGGCGAGAACGTCAATCCGTACTTCAGTCGCGGGTCGCTCGTCAGCCGCCTCGCTTCCCCGTCTGGCAGCATCTTCACGTAGATCTGATCCGGCGTCAGAAAGTCGCTCCCGCCGCGGATGAATGCGAGCATTCGGCCGTCGGGCGACAGCGCAGGGGCAAGCGCAGAGTCCGCGAAGTCGGTGATCTGTTGGATCGCAGGCGCCGAGGCGTCCGCCGCGGATCGCGCACTCGCCCGACGCACGTACAGCCATCCGCCGGCGACGGTCGCCACGACGAGCACGCCGGCGATGGCCAGAAACACCCGCGTGGGCGAGGACGCGGGCCTTTCGGCCGGAGCGCCGACGGCCGGCGCTGTCACGGGGGCGGCGGGTCGATCTGCTTCGACGTCCGTGACGACGACGGGGGCGATGAAGCGGTAGCCCTGTTTCTTGACGGTCTCGAGAAACCTCGGCGCCTCGGCGCTGTCGTTGAGCGCCACGCGAATTTGCCGAATGCAGTAGTTCAGGCCCTGGTCGAACTCGACGAAGGTGGCGGTGTCCCAGATGGTCCGCCGGAGTTCGTCGCGTGAAACGACCTCGCCGGCGCGCAGGGCGAGAGCGACCAGCACGCGCCGCGGCTGCGGCTGAATCTTGACCGGCTGCCCACTACAAAGCAGCTGGTTCGAGAGAAGGTCCAGCTCGAACCGGCCGAATGTCAGTCGCCGGGGGTTCGTCTGCATTGGAAAACTTCTAGACGTTCGGGCCAGTTTACTCGCTGAGGAGCAGATGAGGGGGTCCTCATGTGCAACTCAGGATCGGGCGCCCTGACCGGGTGGTAGTGTCCCGGCGCCGGATGATCCGGCGAATAAGGAGGGCGCCATGAAAGGCTTCGTTCGTGTCTTGACTTAGACGTGGGCGCGGCTATCGGCCGCGCTGGGAAGGGGGCGCGAACGCGATGGTGGTCCCTTGTTCGGTGCGCCGGCGGCCGCGCATAGGCGCTCACAGGCCGTTGCCGTCGCGGGGACTGCTCCTCGTGACGACCGGATTGGAGCGTTCCGAGACATTCCGGCGGTTGGTCTGGCGGATTTCCAAGGCCAGTGAAGCTTCTTGAGGAGGAAAAATGAAACGAGAAAACACTTTTCGGCTGTTGCAGAGGGCTCGGCTTTTCGTTTTCGCCGGATTGGCGGTGATTGCACTGTTGTTGAGCGCCGGCAACGCCAGAGCGGGTTGCGTCGCTATCGGCAAGGCGGGATCCGCGCCGACTGTTTTCGTGAGCGCGCACACGGCCCTGCCAGCGATCCAGCTGCGCGACGAAGACCGCGGAGACCCCGCGAACATCGTGGGCTTGTGGCACGTGATCTACACGGCAACGCAGTCGACCGCCGGTCCCCTCCCAGTGCCGGTCATTCCCCCTGGCCCACCCAGCTCTTTCGAATTCGCGGAGACCATGAAGACCTGGCATGCCGATGGAACCGAATGGGAAGAAAAAATAGAGCCGGCCCCCGCGGCCTTCTGCTTCGGCGTGTGGAAGCCGACGGCGAGTGGTCACGTCAAGCTGCACCATTTCGGAGCAGTGACCGGACCCGACGGGAGCGTCGTGGCCATCTTCTACATTGATGAAATCAACCACGTCGCGCGGGACGGCAGATCCTACACCGGGTCCTGGGACATGAAAATCTATGACGCGACGGATGTCTTTGGCACGGGGCCGGTGCTGCAGGAGATCAGCGGGACGCTTGCGGCGACTCGTATCACGGTCGACTAGTTCGACCCGAAGGCGACCGCCGACACTCACCCGTTCGATCCGGTCGCCC
>JBOGIZ010000739.1:0-4293 GCA_050747805.1 Vicinamibacterales bacterium
GATTACGCTCGATCGCCCGTTCCGTACGCGCTACCCCTCGGTTCGGGTCGTCGTTCTCTCATGATGGCGATCGGACTGATGGGTGCAGGGTACTTGGCGAGGGCGGCCACCCGATCGAGCGCACTGGCAAAACCCTTGAGCGAAAGCCATCATTGCCGGTCTGATCCCCGCGTACCGCGCGACGACCCTCGAGATGCGCGCTCTCCGGCAGGAGTAATTCGGCTGCCGTCGTCGTCCCGATGCACGTAGCGAATGACGTCGACGTCCGACATCGCAATCAGCCCGTCGCGGACCATGCGCTCAATCGTTGGCAGGAATGCCTGGACCTTCTCGGCTTCGTCGATGATGCACACCATCACGGGTAGATCCGATGACGTGAGGAGGTGTCTGCGGTGGATGCGGCTGCTCGCGCCGTAGCCCTCAATGCCGCGCAGCACGGTCGCGCCGGCGAGATCCTGACGCCGCGCCTCCTCGACGATCGCTTCGTGCAGCGGCTTTCCCTCCCAGCGATCGTCCTCGCCAAAATAGATGCGGATCATTTTCGCGGCCCCCTCCAGCTTCATGGCCGCGTCTCCGGTCTGCGTCCCGCCGTGTACTTGATGACATCGGCGTCCGACAACACGACGAGGCCCTCCTGCACCATCTCTTCGAGTACGGGGAGGTACGCGCGGATCTTGGCCTCCTCCTCGATGACCGACAGCATGATCGGCAAATCGCTCGACAGCGCCAGGCGCTTCTCCTTGTGGAAGCGCCGATGCGCGCCGTAGCCGCAGATGCCGCGGTAGACCGTGGCGCCGGCGATGTCGTTGGCGCGCAGACTCTCGACGATCGCGTCGTACAGATTCTTGCCGCGCCAGGTATCGCTTTCGCCGATAAAGATCCGCATCAGCTTCGCCCTGCCGTGCAGCAACTCGCGCGGTGGCGTGGGCGCCGCGGCCGCGGCGGCTTTCACGACGGTCGTCTCCTGGACCTCGACCAATCCGTCGCCGACCATGTCGAGAAGCTTCGGTAGCAGTTCCTCGACCTTTGCTGGCGCCTCCACAAATTCGATTTTCACCGGCAGGTTTTCGCTGGCTTCGAGAATGCGCGCGGTGTGCAAGTGATGATCGGTGCCGAATCCCGCGGTGCCCTTGATGACCGTCGCGCCCGACACGCCGTGGTAGAAAAGATAGTTGAGCAAGGCGAGATAGAGTGGTTCGCCGCGGTGCCGCACGTCCTGCCCGACATACACGGTGACTTTCTTCGCCGGTCCCTCGGTGAGCATCAACGCCTCCTGCTACAGCGCCCGCGTCAGCACGACGCCGGCCCACAGTGCCACGTAGCCCACGACGACGCTTCCCGCCACGTTCGACGCGCCGATCCACCAGCCGCCTTCTGAAATCGCGCGAAAGGTTTCGAACTCGAACGTCGAAAAGGTGGTATAGGCCCCAATGAATCCGATCGGCACCAGATAGCGCCAATTCGGATTCGTGCCAAGGCGATCCGAAAGGAGCGTCATCGTGATCCCCATCACGAAGCATCCCGAAATATTGACGATGAACGTGCCCCAGGGAAACCCGGCCGGCACGCGCGTTTGCACCATCGCAGCCAGCTGGTAACGTGCGATGGCGCCGGCGGCGCCCCCGAGGGCGATCATGACGTAGCGACTCACTGGCCTCTCCTTCGACGGATGGCTCTCACGGTCGGCTTGGGGATCGTCAGGAGGGATCGAGCCTGGTGCACTCCCGCGAGCCTCGAGCCCGTAGGAGTCATCTGCCGCGGCGATCGCCGCAGCGGTTCGGGGTGAACTCCAACACCCGTCATTCCCATCGTAGCATGGTCGAGCTCTCGAATGGCGGCGCGTATCTTGCCATACTGGAAGTGTGAATCTTCGACCAGAGTGGCTGAGGTCGCTGCGACAGGAGCTTCGGGACCGTCCGCGTCTCCGCACCGCAACGATTCTGATCGCGGCCGTCACGCTTTTGGGGGCGACCGCGTGGGGCGTGTGGTTTGCGCACGATTTGACGGCCGGATTGCCTGATGATGCCGCGATCCGCGGCCTCGGCGTCATGCCCCAGGCGACGACGATCTACGACGCCAGCGATCAGCCGGCCTTCACGCTCTATACCGAGGAACGCATCGAAGTCCCGCTCGAGCACGTGTCCAAGAATCTCATCAACGCGGTCCTGTCCGTGGAAGATCAGCGCTTCTACGACCACGCCGGCGTGGACTTCATCCGTATCGGGTCGGCGTTTCTCCACAATCTGGAAGCGGGCCGCCGTGCGGAAGGCGCCAGCACGATCACGCAGCAGCTCGCGCGCCAGAGCTTTCTCAGTCCAGACAAGACGCTGCGTCGCAAGCTGAAGGAAGTGATCCTGGCCTCGCGCATCGAGCGCGAGTACTCGAAGCACGACATCCTCGAGCTGTATCTCAACAAGGTGTATCTGGGCGACGGCTACTACGGCGTCGAAGCGGCGTCGCGCGGGTACTTCGGCAAGCACGCGAGCGATCTGACGGTCGACGAAGCGGCGCTGCTCGCGGGATTGATCCAATCGCCGTCGAGCTACGCGCCGACTTCGAATCTCGATCGCGCGATCGCGCGCCGAAACGTCGTCCTCGAACGGATGCTCGCCGCCGGCGTGATCGACCGCACCGCATACGATCGCTCGCGGCACGCAACTGTGCACCTGGTGAACGGTCTTGGCGTTCATGACCAGTTCGGGCTCTATTTCAAGGAGGAAGTCCGCAAGGAGCTCGTCGATCGATTCGGCTGGACGCGCGTTGGCGCGGGCGGCCTGAAGGTCTACACGACGATCGATCAGTCGCTGCAGCGGGAAGCGGAACAGGCGGTCAACGACGGCGTCGAGGCGGTCATCCAGCGAAAAGCCAAACGCCACAAGGGTCAGACGCCGGCCGAGCAACAGGCCGAGCACGACGATCCGCTGCAGGGGGCGCTGGTGGCGCTGGATCCCGCGACCGGCGAGATCCGCGCGCTGGTCGGCGGCCGCGATTTCAACCAGAGCCCATTCGATCGCGCCATTCAGGCGAAACGGCAGGCTGGGTCCGCATTCAAGCCGTTCGTGTACGCGGCCGCGCTGGAAGATGGCTACACACCCGCCACGCTCATCACGAATCTCGATACGCCGATTGCCACCCCGGAAGGGGACTGGACGCCTGAGGACGAACACATGGATTCCGATTCGCTGACGGTGCGGACAGCGCTGCGGATTTCGAGCAATCGCGCGGCGGTGCAGGTGCTGAGTGCGATCGGCATTCCGCGCGCCGTGTCGTACGCCGAACGCCTCGACGTCGGCACCCCCCCGAGCGTGCCGTCGCTGGCGCTGGGCGCGAGCGACGTCTCCCTGCTGTCGCTCACGGCCGCCTACGGCGCGTTTGACGATCAGGGGATCGTGCGCACGCCCGTGTTCATTCGCCGCATCGAAGACAACGACGGAAAGGTGCTGTACGAAAATCCCGGCGCATCGCATCGCGCGATCAGCGCGAACACCGCGTTCCTCATGTCGAGCATGCTCGCCGACGTCGTCAACGCCGGCACCGGCTACAAGGCGCGGCAGGCGGGCTTTACGCTGCCCGCCGCGGGCAAGACGGGCACGACGAACGACTATATGGATGCGTGGTTCGTCGGCTACACGCCGAAACTGGTGACCGGCGTGTGGGTCGGGTACGACCAGCCGAAAACGATCATTGCCAACGGTTACGCGGCCGACGTTGCCGTGCCGATCTGGGCGGCGTTCATGAAAACGGCGACGAAGGGCGACAAACCGGAGTGGTTCAAGAAGCCCGACGACATCATCGGCGTGAACGTGTGCCGCCTGTCGGGCAAGCTGCCAAACGCCGGCTGCAGCCACGTGCAGGTTGTTCAACCGGACGGCATGATCACCACGCGTTCGATGATCTACACCGAGTACTTCGTCAAAGGCACCGAGCCGACCACGCAGTGTCCGCTGCACCCGTGGGGGTCCGCCATCGACGCGCTCGCCGGAACGCCGCAGCCGATTTCGCCGGCCGTCGCTGTCATCCCGCCCGGTCCTCCGGCCGGACCTACCGTCGGCGTTGCCGTGCCCGTGCCGCCAAAAGCGCAGAACGCGCCGGATCAGGACAAGAAGAAAAAGCGCGGGTTTTGGTCAAAGCTGTTCGGGCGCGGCGGCGGTGGGGGCGAATGACGAAGGCTCAATGGCGAATGACGAAGGCTGAACGCCGAGTGCTGAATGCTGTACAGTCGATTCAGCATGTCGTTCCGCACGATCGCGGGGCATCGGCCGATTCTTGCGCTGCTCGCGCGCGCGGTTGAGC
>JBOGIZ010000740.1:0-6402 GCA_050747805.1 Vicinamibacterales bacterium
GCTCGGGGTCGCGCCGCGCACGACGTTCGTCGTCACGGGCGATCATGGCAGCGTCGACGTGCACACGACGCTCCTGCCGAATGTCTGGTTGCGAGAGAGCGGTCTCCTCGGCGCCGCACGCGCAGAATCGTGGCGCGCCGTCTTCCACGCCAGCGGTGGATCGGCATTCCTTCGCATTCATGGCTCCGGCGATGCGGACCAGACACTCGATGCCGTGAGGGCCGCGCTCGCCGCTCAACCCGCGGGCGCACGCGCGCTCTTCCGGGTGGTCGAACGCGTCGAACTCGACGCGCTCGGCGCGGATCCCGATGCCGCGCTGGCGCTGACGGCGCTGCCGGGAGTTGTCTTCTCGCCGGATCGCGATGGCGCTCCCATTCAGGCCGCGCACGGCGCCGGACACGGATATCATCCGGAAGCGCCCGACATGACGACCGGCTTCGTCGCATCAGGCGCCGGCGTCCGCGCGGGAGCGGTCGTGCCCGTGTTTCCGATGCAGCACATCGCGCCGTTCATCTCCGCCCTGCTCGATCTCGATCTGCCACCGGTGGACGGAACGCTCTTTCCCGGACTCTTGGCGTCGATGCCGGAGCAGGCGCCATCGCGGCGCCCGTAGGGGTCTGTCCTCGCGTGATCAGCGAGGACGGGCACCAGCCCGTATACTGATCGCGGTTGGCGAAAGGAGGATCCCATGCATGTTCAGGACGTGCCTGCCGCGGCACCGCGGCGTTCGATTGGCGGCTTGTTTGTCCGGATGTTCCTGCACCTCTGTTCCCTGCTCGTCGGCATCGCGGCCTACGTCGCGCACGAGCATTTCGCGCTCGCCGGCAACTCCACGGCATCGCTCGTCAGTCTGGTCCTCGCGGGCGTGTTCGGTCTGTCGTTCGTGCGCGCGGTCCTGCACGAGTTTTTCGCGATCGAAGGGCGGGTGCTCCACGTCGTGCACGGTCTGGGCGCGCTGTCGCTCATTGGCCTGACCACGACCGGCACCGTATCGGGAGGCCCGCTGCTGTCGCACGCGGCGCTGGCGCCGTTTTCGATCATGGGCGCCGCGCAGGCCCTCATGCACCAGAACCATCCGCGCAATGCCGCGCAGGCGGCCGCACTCCAGCGATTCGCGACCAGCCTGCCTGAGGTCGAGGTCTTCGCGAAACCTGGCGATCTGACCTCTCCTGCCAATGCCGCGCGCGCCGTGTCGGTCCTCAACGATCTGATCGGGAAGGCGCAGGCGCTCGGAGAAACCGAGCTACAAGCCGATCCGCAGTTTCAAAGCGCCCTTCAAACCGTGAGCACGCACGTCGGACTCTCGCTCGGTCTGGATGCGATCGACCGCGCGATTGGTTCCCTGGCGAACAATCCGGCGACCGCCGGGGCTGTGCCCGGACTTCGGGAGCATCTGGCGGAAGCCCGACGAACGATCGGGCGCTGAGCCGCGCTTTCCCAGGCATTCGACCGAAGTCATCCGTAGGCGCGAGAAAAGTCGGCCCCGAGCGCAGCGCACAAAATCCGTGTGAAGAAAACCGGCGTCCAGCTGGTATATCCGGCGCGGTGCGGGCTCGTGCCTCTGCGGCACGGAGCGTGAACGCGGACCTCGGGTTGACCCAGAAGATGCCAACGGTGATTGCGTTTCTGGCCGCGGGAGGCCTCCTCATTCTGACTGTCGGTTCTGTAATCGGGCCCGCGGCAGTAGGCATGAACCTCTGGCACGTCGCGACCATGGCGGCCGCGTGGGTGGCGGTGCTGGCGAGCGTCATTCTCGCGCGGGAGCGTGTGCGTACGGAGGAGGGCGAACGCACGGTCGCTGAGCCGGCTGCTGCCCCAGTTGTCGCCGCGCCGGAGACCGACACCTCCGGCCTGCTGCTCTAGTTCGCGCTGGAGCTGCACGGCACCGTACAGAGCGATCGCCTTCGCGTGCTCATCGCGCGGCTCCTTCCCGTGATCCTCGGTCGGCGCGACGTGTGGGTCGTCGCGCAGTTCGACTCGCGGCAGCAGATCATCGTTCCATCGATGCCCGGAGGCACCGATCCGATTTCGCTTCTGAGCGACGAACCGCGGCAGTGGCTGACCTATCCGATGAAGGCCGACGGCCGGACCGTCGGGCTTCTGGGCGCCGCGGCGCACTCCGGGGGCGTCTCGTCGCGCGAACATCGGCTGTTCGACTCCGTGGCGTCGCTCATCGCGCAGGCGCTGTCGACGGCCCACGCATTCGAGACGATGCGCGAGGCGTCGCTCGTCGATCCGCTCACAGGCTGCGCGATGCGCGCGGAAGGGCTGCGACGGTTCGAAGCCGAGCTGCGGCGCGCGGATCGCGCCCATACGTCGGTGGCCGTCCTGATGCTCGATCTGGACTACTTCAAGAGCATCAACGACCGCTACGGGCACCGGGCCGGCGATGACGTGCTCGCCTCGGTTGGCGAAACGCTGCTGAAGACGCTGCGCGCCAGCGACGTGCGATGCCGGTGGGGCGGCGAAGAGTTCCTGTTGATCCTGCCCGACTCGAATGTGGAGCGCGCGCGCCGCGCCTCCGACAAACTGCGGCAGCGCATCGCCGATACGCCGGTCCGCGCCGGCGATCACATCGTTCGAGTGACGGCCAGCATCGGCGTGACGCTCACCCGTCACGGCGAAGCGGACGTGCAGCAGCTGATCGCGCGCGCCGACGCCGCGCTCTATCACGCAAAACGGATGGGGCGCAATCGCATCCGTCTCGTGCTCGGCGGCACGACGCCGCACGACGAGGCGGCCGACGCGCGGCCAGCCGCGGCGGAGGGCCCGCACGCCGTGGAGCGCGCGAGCGCGGAGGCGCATGACAACAGAAGCGCGTCGGACTGGAGCGGGCCCGAGCGGCGGGACCCCGCGCGGCGCGATCGGCGTCGGTTTCCCAGTCCGGGACGCCGGGCATCGGATACCGAACCTCTCGCCGGCCCCTGGCGAGCCGGTTAACGGCTTTGCACCTGGGGTCCGTGCCAGCCTTCGCGGATCAGCATCCGCTCGATCTCTTGCCAGCGGCTGTTCAATTCCGGCGGACCGCCAAAGCGTTCGATCGACACCATGGCATCTGGACGATCCACAATCAGCTCGTAACCCTCGCCGCCCGAGTCTGTACGGACCTCGCATCGAATGCTCGCAGCGCCGCGCCGAAAGACGTAGAACATCGCGCTTCTTTTCGGCCCCGCGCCTCCTGTGCCGTAGCGGGCGCGCGGCTCCAGCTGGCGCAGGAATTCACGCGGCTGCACGAAGAAACAGCGGTCACCGGCTGATCCGTACAAGCGAATGGCCGGCGCGCGGCCGGCCATTCATCAAGAAGAATCCGCGTGGTTCGCCTGGCACCGTTCCGCTTTGGCGAATCCCAAGGCAGGGGAAACGGTAAAAACCCCGCGCCGCCGAGCTTCTCGATCGACAACGTGCAGTCTTGCTGCCACTCGCGCAACGGCTGAGTCTCGGCACGGCCACCATGAGCCTGAGTCCTCAGCGTGCGCCGTGTTACACAAGCCTCCGCGCTGGCCGCCTGTCGATCACCTGATCTTCCGAAAGGTGACCTTAGCCGCCTACTGCCGGAGATGCTCGAAGTGTGCGCGGATGATCGGATAGCACTCGCACGCGGCGGCTTCCAGTCCCTTGCGGTCGCGCACGGTGACGCGCCCGTGAATGTAAGTAATGAGTCCGGCGTGTTGCAGGGTCCCGGCCACGACGCTGACTGTGGGACGATGCACGCCGAGCATCACGGCCAGGAATTCGTGGCTCAAGTGGAAATCCTCTTCATGCATCCGATCGTGCGTGGTGAGCAGCCAGCGCGCACAGCGCTGCTGCACCTGATGCAGCGCGTTGCACGCAGTGGATTGCATCATCTGCGCGATGACGACCTGCACGTAGCGCCCGATCAGATCATGGAACGCGCCGCCGTCACCGATTTCGCGGCGGAAATCCTCGACGCTCATCATTTCGGCGCTGGTGTCCGGCACCTGGATCAACGCGTCGCCCGGCGCGGTGGCGTCGACGCTGAGGAACGCTTCGATGCCGATCATGCCCTCATCCCCCACCGTTGCGGCTTCGACCGACGTGCCGTCGAGGAGGCGCGTGGTGATCGATGCGACACCGCCGTTGGGGAAATAGACGGCGCGCAGCGGGTCGCCGGTCTTGTGGAGAACTTGTTTGAGTCGAACGGGAATGGTGTGGAGATACGGAGAAATGCGAAGGAAATCGGCGTCAGGGAGTGAGGCAAGCAGGCGGTTGTTCGGTCGTCCGTTTGACGGCGGTGGACGGACGAGGGGCGGCGGACGCACAGATCGGACGCGCTTCTTGGACATCGGCAGACTCTCCCAATGACGGCAGGGACGGTTTGGCTTTGGAGAGGCTGTGGCTCAGCCGGTTCCCGCGTAAGGGGCTGCGGCAGGACTCAGGAAAGCGCGGAACGTCTCACCTTACCACGCTTGTAAACTCGACGCGCGACCGCGCCAAGTGTCATGTAGCTGACAATCTCGGCACCGTTGTTGCTACAGGTCGTTCGGTCCCCGCTTTTCCAAGAGTTTTGGACTCTGGCGCGCTCAGAGTCCAGACACGGACCTTCAGAGTTGCAACGATGGCATACACGTCACGAACGACGCCTGCCCGCCTTTTGCTCTTTGTGGTGCGGGCATGCGGATTCGATTAACGCGCCGGTTGGCGGACCAGGTCGACGGCATCGATCTGTCGCACCGAGCGGTCGGCGACATCCTCGATCTGTCGCAGCGCGACGGCGAGATGCTCGTGGCAGAAGGGTGGGCGCTGGCCGTCCCTGTCGAGCGCAACGGCGACCGCCGCCGCGCACTGGCCGATGCCATGGGCAATTCGGAAGGGCTGTCCAGCAAACGCCGCTCGTAATCGCCCATAAGTTCTACCGCTCTACAGCTCCCGTAACGCCCGCAGGGGGTTCACGCGGACCGCGCGGAGGATGGCCGGCAGGACGGCCGCCATCACGACGAGGGAGAGGCCCGCGAAGATCTCGCCAATCGACGCCGCGTCTACCGGCGGGACGCCGTAGACGAGCGCCTGCGCGCCTTTCCAGGCGACGATCGCAACCGCCGCGCCTATCGCCACGCCCCCGAAGGCCGGCGTGAGGCTTGAACCGAGCAGCGCGCGCGCAAGGTCGAGCGGCCCGGCTCCGAGCGCGGCGCGCAGCCCCATCTCGCGCGCGCGACGGCGGCCGCCGTCCGCCATCACGCTGGCGACGCCAATGAGGGCCAGCGCGAGCGCGAGGAATCCGCAGCCGGCGACCAGCGTCGTGATCAACCGATCGCTCGCGAGCGCGCGCGAGATGTGCTGCTGGAAGCTCATCGCGTTGACGCGTGCCGCGCCCGCGCGCCGAAGACCGTCGAGCGTTTGCGCTTCGGGCCGCGCGGCAAACGGACGGAAACGGACGGCGGCGAAAAAGTCCGGCGCGCTGTCAAACGACATGGGGTAATACACCATCGGCTCAGGCGGGCCGCCGAGCACGCTGTAGCTGCGCGACTGCGCGACGCCGACAATCCGCATCCGCTCTCCCGAGGCGTCCGTCACCGTCTGCCCGACGGCTCGCTGCGCGAAGTAGCGAAGCGCGAACGCCTCGTTGACCACCACGGCGCTGCGATCCATCTCTTCGCGGGCGGTCATGAACCGGCCGTCAACGATGGGCGTGTAGCTGCCGCGAAAATATTCGGCCGTGGCGAAATTGATGGCGCACTCGAACTGTTCGTGAATCGCTCCGGCGTCCACGCGGAATTCGCGGCGAGCGGCGCGGCCGAGCGGCGGCGTCCCGATCCATCCGACGAGCGCAACCGAAGGATTCGTGAGCAGCGTTGCCGTCGCCTTCGCGCGCAACGACGGTCCGCCGCCTTCGATCGAGGCCAGAATGAAGGCGCCCTGGACCCGCGAGGGCGCGACCTCCGACAGCACATTCGATGTGACATGCCCCAGTACCGTCCACCCGATCAGGAACACGGTCGACAGCGCAAGCTGCGCGCCCGCGAGCCCCATGCGGAGGCGAACACCGTGCTGCCCTTCCCCGATGCGAGACACGTCGCCCCGCAGCAGGTCTGGAGAGAGCGCGCGCGTCGCGGCAAGAGCAGGCAGCAGGCCGAAGCCCAGACCCGCCAGCGTCCCGGCTGCCAGCTCGACGACCATCACGAGACGATCGACATGCGTATCGAGCAGGCTCGCGTGCTCGGGCGCAAACAGCGCGGGAATCGCCTGCGACGTCCAGCTGGCGGCGAGAATGCCAGCGGCCGAACCGGCGAGTGCGAGCGCGACGGCTTCGACGAGCACCTCGCGCACGAGGCGCCAGCGGTCCGCGCCGAGCGCGATTTTGATCGTCATCTCGACGCGCCGGGCGAGACCGCGCGAAAGGAGCAGCGAGCCGGCGTTGACGCACGCACTCAGCAGAAGCAGGCC
>JBOGIZ010000741.1:0-4311 GCA_050747805.1 Vicinamibacterales bacterium
CGACGTGCAAGTACAACTCGTAGCGCGCGATCTCGCCGCCGTTCAGGCGGCCCGAGACGCGCACCATGATCCCGCGCGCGCCGAAGCGCAGCGCCGACTCGACCGACTTGCGCATGGCGCGGCGGAACGCGACGCGCTTTTCGAGCTGCATCGCCACCGATTCGGCGATGAGCTGCGCATCGAGCTCGGGCTTCTGAATCTCCTGAATGTTGATGAAGACCTCGCGGTTCGTCCGCTTCTGAATCTCGGTCTTCAGCTTGTCGACTTCCGTCCCCTTGCGCCCGATGATGATGCCCGGACGCGACGTGTAGATGTCGATCTTCAGCTTGTTCGCCGCGCGCTCGATCTCGATCTTCGAGACGCCCGCGTGCGCGAAGCGTTCCTTCAAGTTGTCGCGCAGCTTGAGATCCTCGTGCAGCAGCTTCGCGTAGTCCTTGTCGGCGAACCAGCGCGAGCGCCAGGTCTTGTTGAACCCGAGCCTGAAGCCGTGCGGATGAACTTTCTGACCCATTCAATCAGTCTCCAGTTGCCAGTACCGGTTGCCAGCGTTCAGCTAGGCGGTGGCGCGCTTGGCGCGCGGCGCCGCCGCCTTCTTTTTCGGCGCGGCGCCCTTGCGCCGCGGTCTCGCCGGTCCGCCCGCAGGCGCGACCGCGACCACCTTCTGCGGCCGTTCGGCGACCTTCACCGTCAGATGCGCGGTCCGCTTGACGACGCGGAAGGCGCGGCCCATCGGGGCGGGACGGATGCGCTTCTGCGACGGTCCCTGATTCGCGAAGCAGGCGGCCACGAAGAGGCGATCGACGTCGCCGCTGAAGCCGTCCTTGTTCTGCGCGTTCGCGATCGCCGAGCGGAGTACCTTCTCGATGTCCTTGGCGATCGCCTTGCGCGCGAACTGCAGCGTCGCGAGCGCATGGTTGACGTCGCGGCCGCGAATCAGATCGAGCACCAGGCCCGCCTTCTGGGCCGAGGTACGGATATATCTCGCCGTGGCGTGCGCTTCGACCATTTAGGCCCCCGCCTTCGCGCCGCCGGCCGGCGCCGGCGAGGACGCCGCAGCCACCTGCGCCGCCTTGTCGGCCTTCGTCGTGTGCCCTTTGAACTGCCGCGTCGGCGCGAACTCGCCAAGCTTGTGCCCGACCATGTTCTCGGTGATGTACACGGGGATGAACTTCTTCCCGTTATGCACCGCGAGCGTATGGCCGACCATCTCCGGCACGACCGTGGAGCGCCGCGACCAGGTCTTGATGACCTTCTTGTCGCCGCCGCGATTCATGACCTCCACTTTCTCGAGCAGTGGAACGTCGACGAAGGGCCCCTTCTTCACTGATCTGGACATTGCGTGATCCTTGTAATTGGTGAATCGGTGAATTGGTGATCTGGTGAATTGAATTTGCGAATTCGATTCACCACGTCACCAACTCACCAATTCGCCAATTATTTCTGCCTTCTCTGGACTATGAACCGGTCCGTGCGCTTCCGGTTTCTCGTCTTGTAGCCCTTGGTCGGCATGCACCACGGCGACACGGGATGCCGTCCGCCCGAGGTCTTGCCTTCGCCGCCGCCAAGCGGATGGTCGACCGGGTTCATCGCGACGCCGCGCACGTGCGGGCGCTTGCCCAGCCAGCGGCTGCGGCCCGCTTTGCCAATCGACACGTTCTCGTGGTCGAGATTGCCCACCTGGCCGATCGTCGCGAAACACGCGACATGGATGTGCCGGATCTCGCCCGACGGCATCTTGACCGACGCGTACTCGCCTTCCTTCGCCACGACCTGGACGCCCGACCCCGCGCTGCGCGCGATCTGCCCGCCGCGTCCCGGCCTCAGCTCCACGTTGTGCACGGTGGTGCCGAGCGGAATGCTCTTGAGCGGCAGCGCATTTCCCGGCAGGATGTCCACGGTGGCGCCCGCCACGATCGTGTCGCCGACCTTCAGCCCGATCGGGTGCAGGATGTATCGCTTCTCCCCATCGGCGTACGTGAGGAGCGCGATCCGCGCCGAGCGGTTCGGGTCGTACTCGATCGTCGACACCTTGGCCGGAATGTCGCGCTTGTCGCGCGTGAAATCGATCACGCGGTAGCTGCGCTTGTGCCCACCGCCGCGCCACCACGACGTCAGCTCGCCGTGATTGTTGCGGCCGCCCGACTTCGGCAGCGGCTCGACCAGCGGCTTGTGTGGCTCGGTCGACGTGATGTCGTCGAACACCTGCACCGTCTGGAACCGGCGGCCCGACGAGGTCGGCTTGTATTTTCTGATCGGCATAACAATCCTGTCGCGTGTCAATTCCCGACGAGCAACTCCCAACGACCCAAGGCGACCACTCACGAACGCCCTGTGGAATTGGGAATTGGCCGTTTGGAAGTTAGGCCCCTTCCAGGAATTCCGGCACCTTCTGTCCCTCGCGCAGCTTCACGTACGCTTTCTTCCAGTCGGACCGCTGTCCGGCGAATCGCCCCTGGCGCTTGAACTTGCCGTGCGAGATCGCCGTGCGCACCGATTCGACCTGCGTGCCGAGTAGCTTCTCGACCGCGCGCCGCACGTCCACCTTCGTCGCGCCAGGCGCCACCTCGAACACGAGCGTGCGTCCGTCCTCGCGCATGCGCGTCGTCTTCTCGGTAATCAGCGGCCGGCGAATCACGTGTGTCTGCTTCATAGCTTCCAGCTTCCAGCTTCCAGCTTCCAGCTCTCCGTGACCTCCAGCTGGTGGCTGGAAGCTGGCGGCTGGCGGCTGGCCGCTTTATCCCAGCGCCTCCTGCAGCTTCTCGATCGCGCCGCGGGTGGCGATCACGTAGGTCGTGTCCATCACGTCGCGCGCCGTCAGCCGGCCGCTCGCCACGAGGCGCACGCCTGCGAGATTACGCGTCGTCAGCGCCAGCCCTTCGTCGGCCTGCACATCGATCACGAGCGTCTTTCCGGTCGCGCCGAGATTCTTGAACAGCGCCGCCGCCGCTTTCGTCTTCCGCTCCGCCACGTCCAGCTTGTCGACGACCACGAGCGTACCGTCCGCCAGCTTCTGCGCGAGCGCGGCGCGGAGCGCGCCGGCCTTCACCTTCCGGGGAAGCGCGAAATCGTAGCTGCGCGGCTGCGGGCCGAAGACGGTCCCGCCCTTGCGCCACAGCGGATTGCGGATCTCGCCGACGCGCGCGCGCCCGGTGCCCTTCTGGCGCCACGGCTTCTTGCCCGATCCGCTCACGAGCGCGCGATTCTTCGTCGCATGCGTCCCGCGCCGCTCCGACGCGTTCTGGTGCACGACGGCTTCCCAGATAAGCTCGGCGTTCACGCGCCCACCGAACACGGCGTCGTTCAGGTCGAGCGACCCGACGGTTTCCTTATTCGAATTGACGACGTCTATCTTCATAGCTAAAGCTTTCAGCCGTCAGCTTTCAGCTCCGAGTGTCTCCGTTTCCGGCTGACAGCTGAGAGCTGAGAGCTATTTCTTTGCCTTCTTCTGCACCGCGGCCTTCGCCGCGACCTTCGACGCCTTCTCTACCTGCGGCACCGGCTCGGGCTTCGCCGCGACGGCCTTGCGCACGATGATGTAGGTCCCGGGCGCACCGGGCACCGCGCCGCGGACGAGCAGCAGATGGTTGTCGCCGTCAATCTGCACGACCTTCAGATTGCGCACGGTCACGCGATCGCCGCCCATCCGTCCCGCGCCGCGCATGCCCTTGATGACGCGCGAGGGAAACGACGAGGCGCCGATCGAACCCGGCGCGCGATGGAACATGGATCCGTGCGTCGCCGCGCCGCCGGCAAAGTGATGCCGCTTCATGACGCCCTGGAAACCTTTGCCGCGGCTGATGCCGATCACGTCCACGCGATCGCCGTTGTTGAACACGCCGCCGACGAGCACCTGATCGCCGGCCTTCAGCCCGCCGTCATTCTTGACGTCGCTCTTGGCGTCGTTCTTGGCCGCGGCGGCCCCGGCCGCGAGTTTCACTTCGCGCCGCACGCGCGTGGGCGGCACGTTCGCCGCCTTCTTGTAATGCCCGGCAGTCGGCTTGTTGACTTTCGCCGGCCGCTCCTCAACGAGCCCGAGCTGGACCGCTTCGTAGCCGTCTTTCTGCGCGCCCTTGGTCTGCAGCACGACGCATGGGCCGGCCTTGATGACCGTCGCCGGCGTGACCGTCCCGTCTTTCGCAAAGACCTGGGTCATGCCCACTTTTCTGCCGATGATGCCGCTGACCATTACTTGTGTTCCTTCCCGAACGCTTTGATCTCGACGTCCACGCCCGCCGGCAGATCGAGCTTCATCAGCGCGTCGACCGTCTGCGGCGTCGGCTCGAAGATGTCGATCAGCCGCTTGTGGGTCCG
>JBOGIZ010000742.1:0-9409 GCA_050747805.1 Vicinamibacterales bacterium
GTCCGACATGGCTCTCGCAGGTGATCGTGCCTTCGTGCTCCTGAACGATGCCGTAGGTGATCGACAATCCGAGTCCGGTTCCCTTGCCGATCTCCTTCGTCGTAAAGAACGGATCGTAGATCCGCGACAATACCTCGGCGGGAATGCCCGATCCGGTGTCCGACACTTCGATCAGCGCGCCGGCGGCGTCCTCGCGCGTGGTAATCGACAGCCAGCCGCCGCGGGACATCGCGTCGCGCGCGTTGAGGAACAGATTGAGAAAGACTTGCTGCAGCTTGTGCTCGATTCCCTGCACGATCGGGGCGGCCGGCGCCAGTTCCTTCCGGACCTGGATGCGCGAGGTCCGAAGCTGATGCTCGAGCAGCGACAGCACGTCGTTGATGACGACGTTAATATCGCACGGCCCGCTGTCGACTTGCGCCGGCCGCGCCAGATTGAGCAGTCCGTTCACGATGCGCGCCGCGCGAAATGTCTGCCGCTCGATCTTTTCGAGGACCTTCGTCTTCGGATCGTCGGGCTCGGCCCCCTCGAGCAGCATCTGCGCGAAGCTGGAAATGCCGGTCAGCGGCGTGTTCACTTCGTGCGCGACGCCCGCCGCGAGCAGACCGATGGACGCCATCTTCTCGGAGATCTGAAGCTGCTCCTCGAGCTGCACCCGCGTTGAGATGTCCTCGATGATGACGATGCCGCCGACGATGCCCGCGTGCGAATCCCGCAGCGGCGTCGCCGCGAGATTGACCAGCAGCCGCCGCGGCGGTTCGTGCCGCGTCGTCATGGGAATCCGGTAATGCGCGACGCCCTCGGGCGCGCTCAACGCCGGCCCCAGCAGCAGGCCGGCGATCCGGTCGTCGAAGAACTCGACCAGCGGCCGGCCGACGACCTGCTCGTGCCGCAGGCCGTACAGCTCTTCGAGCTGCCGATTCCAGCGTACGACGGTGCCGTTGCGGTCCAGCACGGCAAGACCGTCGTTCAGTGATTCGAGAATGTTTTCGCTGAACTGGCGCATGCGCTCCAGCTCGTCGGCCTTGACATGGAGCTGACGGTACAGCCGGCCGTTTTCGAGCGCCGTCGCGGCCTGCGCGGCCACGGCCGACAGGAGCGCCATGTCCTCGCTGCTGAGCGGCTCACCGCTCGCGACGCTGGCGCCGGGCCGCGGTTCCGCGAGCTTGCGCCCGAGTGCCATCACGGCAATCGTGCCTTCCTTCGAGACGCAGGGGATCAGATAGTGGATCCCGGCCTCGCGCCAGTACTCCGTTTCGCGCGCGTCGATCCGGCGCAGCGAGAGGGCATCGTCGAGCGCGAGCGTGTGGCCGGAAATGAGCCGCATGCCGGCTTCCGACGCGCACGCCAGACGCGGCGGCGTCGACGTGAAGCCCGCGTGGGCGATCGTGACGAATTCGCCGCTGGACGAATCGACGCCGGCGGGCGCAAGCATCAGCGCCATGCGATCGACGACGAGCGTTTCCGTGACGCGGTGCACGAGCCGCTCGCTCAGGCGCAGCAGGTCGAGATCGCTGTTCAGATCGCGGGCGAACCCGACGAGCGCGCGGCGATAATCGTAGCGATCGCGGTAGTACACGCGATCGAGCCCTGTCTGTATCGCGTTCTTCACCGGACGCCAGAGCAGCACCAGGACCAGCGTCGCGAGGAATGCAATCACCGGATTGTGCTGGGAATCCCGCAGAAAGATCGCGCCGGCGAGGCGCAGCAGAATCCCGTAAATCGCGGCGATTGCGGCGAAGGCGGCGCCGTACACGAGCGCGCGCTTGATGATGACCTCGACGTCCATCAAGCGGTAGCGGACGATCGCCGAGGCGAAAGCCAGCGGGATGAGGCCGAGCAGCAGCGCCGTCAGCTCGAAACCGCGCAGCGGCTGCCAGCCAAACGCAAACGGCAGCGCGTACCCGAACACGAACGGCAGGGAACCGAGTGCCGTGCCCCATACGATCCACCGAAGCTGCCGGCGCGCGGTGACCGACCGCACGCTGGTCAGCGCGCGAACCATGATCGCGAGGCCCGCGATCAGACTGATCGAGAGATAGACGAGCTGTCCGTTGTCGACGAGCGTCACCACGTTGGTGAAGATGTCGCCGTGGCCGGCCGCATAGGCGATCACGGCCACCGAGGCGCCTCCGAACAGCAGCGCCGGCAGATACATCAGCGGCCCGAGCAGCCGCCCTGCCTCGCTTCGAATCCACGCGTCGGGACGATCGGGAAACACGAGCGCGAAGTGGAGAAAGAGCGGCGGCAACAGCAGCAGCGCTGTCTGGTTGCCCCAGTAGAACGTCCAGTCCAGCGGATCGAACTTCCCGGTGAAATGGAACGCCATCGTCCCGAAGAACGCCACCGCGAGCCAGAAGAAATGGAGTGTCGCCTGATGATCCGGCCGGCCGAGACGGACCCACGCGCCGACGAGGAGCGCAAAAATCCCGACCGCCGCCAATGCGAAGTACAGCGTTCTCGGACTCGAGGGCACCGGTGTGACGGTCAGATCCAGCTGTTGGCGTGCGTCGGCGCGGAGGAGCACGTACTGGAGCTCAGTGCCGGATTTACTCGCGTGCAGCACCCGCACGACGTCGTTCACGTTGTCGACCGGGTGACCGTTGATCGCGAGCAGGATGTCGCCGGCGCGCACCCCGGCGGCGTCGGCTGCGGTGCTCTTCGCAATCTCGGCCGCAACGACGTCGCCGCCGGTGCTGCGCCAGAGCACGCCGTCTTCGAACTCCGACCACGCCGCGCGCTGGGCAATGTTCGCGACCGCCAGGCACAGCAGCGCGCCGACGACAACCATCGTTGCCGTTGAGCGCATCCACGTGCGGCGATAAGCAGGTCGCGTCATGCGTACTGAATGTATCCAACGAAGGTAGCAAACCCCATACCTGTAACCCAGGTCAGGCTATTCGGCTAAATGCCGTATTTTCAGATAGTTATACCACGGTGCGCACGCCAGACACCGATACAATTCCAATCAATTGGCTGGGGAGTCCAACGAGTTGGATCGAAAATCCTAGAACTTGATTAGAACGCCGCCAATCACCCGCTTGGGCGGGCGAATGACCAGCAGTTCGTCGTACGGCGATCCGGGTTCGCTTGGATCGCGAAACAGATCGCGAATGCCAACCAGCACCTCCCAGCGCGCCCCGAATGGCACGAACGGGAGCGCCTGATTCACCTGCACGTCGAACCGATAATCGACCGGCGCGCGTGCCGACTCGTCGGGGCGAGCAAAGGCGGTGTTCAGCTTGTACACCACGAAGAGGTGCGTCGAGGTTTCCGGGAAGTCAGTCTCGACCCGTGTCGTGACGTCCTGAATGTTTTCGTTCTGGGGCCGTTCGACATCGGGCACGACGAGCGCGACCGCGTCCAGATCGCCGCGGGAGAGCCAATGCGCGTGGGTGACCGAGTAGTCGATCGAGGCGCGCACGCGCTGTGACGGATCGGTGCCGATGCCAAACGCCCATCCGTCTGCATCAACACCGCCGACGTTGGCGACAAAGTAGTGTCCGGGAGATTCCGGCCCCCCGGCCGTGGGCAAACCGAACAGGACGGCTTGCTGGTTGTCGACGGTCTGCTGGAAGCGCCGCACATCCACGACGTAGGTATGCGCGAACGTGTGATCGAGTCCAACGTCAAGCGTCCTGGTCTGTTCGACCGAGAAATCCCCGCCGCCAAACGGCGCGAACATGCGCTCGGGCGGGAGCCAGGGACCCACGGTCGCAGGCGCGGCGAATTCCTCGGCGCCGGGTGCCATCATCCGTTCGGCGACGCTCGCGGTCACATGCGTGTCGGCTGCCGGCGTCACCGAGACCGACGCGTGCGGGCTGATCAACGCCTGATTTGGCAGATAGTCGTAGCGGCCGTAGCGCGCGCCGTACTCCACCGCGAGCGAGGGCGACAGCGTCCAGTGATCGCTTCCGTACAACTCGCCGACGACGCGGCTGGTGTCGAACTGGCTGGCCGGCGCGAGCGGAAGGACATCGCGGTTCTGATAGAGCTGCGTGCTGTAGGTCACGCCGAGGTCGTAGTCGTGATCGGACACGGCGTGCGACGCAAACGATCCCGCGACGATCCACGCCGTGAGATCGGACTGGCTCATCGACGCGCGGACATCCCAGCGCCATGACGCGGCAGGCGCGCCGATGGCGATATACGCGATCCCGTTCGGCAGCGACGACGCGCCGAAGAGGCCGCCGCCGAGCGCGGAACTCGTCAGCAGATTAACTTCGCCGCTGAACGGCGTGTCGGCGAAGAACGACGTGGCGAGGGACGCGGCGCCGTCGAAGGCGCGGCCAAAGAGCGATCCCGAATCGGGCAGCGCCTCGCCCGCGGCCGCGTCGGCAATCGACACGCCGTTGTCGTCTTTCAGAATGCTTCGCTTGATATGACGAAGACGCCACGCGACTTCGGAGTGATCGTCGCCGCCGTCGGCGGGATCGTCGCCGGCGGCCACGACGCCTGCGGCCAGAACGACGCGGTGAAGACGAATCGCATCGACGCTGGCACGGGCCGAGCCGACGCGCACGCGGTCGTAGCGCGCCGACACGAAGCCCGCCATGTGGATGCGCAGCATGTAGTCGCCGGCGGGCAGCGAACTGATCACGTACCGGCCGCGTCCGTCCGTCACGGCCATGCCGGAAAGCGGACCGCCGAGCGCAGATACCATCGCACCTGCCAGCGGCGCGCCGCGATCGTCGACCACCGTACCCTGAATGCCGCCGAGGGGAAGCCGCGCCGCCAGTACACTGGCAGGCCTCAGGGTCTGCTGCGCAGATCCCGGCACGGCCGTCAGTCCGACGAGCGCCGCCGCCATACAGAGCGCGCCGATGCGTGCCATGGACCCCTCCGTCATCGTCGAAGATACCGCAAAACGCTAGGACGTGACCGTGAAGTTCACATTTTGGGTCACGATTTTTGAGCTGAGCTTGTCGGTGACCCTGATTTCGAGCCTGTAGGTGCCTGCCGGGAAACTCTGCAGGGGTATCGCCTCCCCCGCCTGGATGCTGGTTTTCAGGGGGTCAAAGCCGCTGGTCGTGTCGCTGTTGAACACCTGCGGCTCGGTGCTGTTGAACCGCGTGTCACCGCCGGCACCCACCTGAAAAAACGTGTAAGTCGCCTCGATATTGAACTTCTTCTCGTTCGAGAGCGTGGGGTTGTAGATCTGGAGCAGCACGACCAGCTCCTGGGTCTTCTTGAACCGCCGGTCTGGCGAGACAACGATGTCGGTCTGCCCGAAGGCGTACGGATGCAGGCTCTGCTCGGCGGCGGCAATCGGCGCATCGAGCTGCTCTACGCGATCGGCAAGGATCACCGTGCTCGTGGTGAGTTCCCCATTCGAGTAATCGGGCACGTCGAGCGGCTGCTTCAGGACCGCCGTCTTCGGCGCGGCTGTCGACATCCCCTGGGGATGTTCCTGGACGACGACGTAGAAATCGTAATGTCCCGACGGCAGCGCGATGCCGCGAACGACACGGATCGGCTGGCCCTGTACCGCGGGTTTGAGATCGAGAAACAGCGTGTCCTGGTACGGATAGGTCGCGGGGTCCGCCCCAGCCTTCTTCACCTCCGTGCCGTGGTCTTTGCCGCGGGCGGCCTTGCCCGGCTCGACGACGGGCGGCGTCATACCCCGCGGCGCGGCGCGCAGGTACATCGTCACGGGACCGGAAATCTTCGCCGGATCCATCGTGAGCGTAAATGGCACCCAGACCTGCGATTGCTGCGCCTTCAGAAAGTCATTCTGAAATTGAATCGAAAAATCGCTGGGAACCGGCTGTCCAGTCATGGCGGCGTCGGCCAGCCGGACCGCCGCCTCCTGCGCGCGATTTTGGGCCTGAAGGGCGGCCTGATGCGTCTTTGTGTCGGTCTTCCTGTCGGACCTTTGCACCGCGGACAGACCGGTGCCTGCCACCGCCGCAACCAGCCATGCGGCAGCCGTCAGGCGACACAGATGGAGCATAACGGCTCGATCATAGCGTATCCAGCGGGTATGCGCGGCCGTCGATTCGCGTCGATCCGTGGCTGCTGATATCATCGCCTGTCTATGGCGCGGCCGGCGCGGCTGATCGACGTGAGCGTGCTTCTCGCACCCGGCGTGGCGACGTACCCGGGCAATCCCGAGTTCGAACTTGCGCCGGTCAAACGCGTCGCCGACGGCGCCTCGTCGAACATCTCGCGCCTGACGCTCGGCACGCACGCGGGTACGCACGTCGACGCGCCGCGGCATTTCTTTGACGACAAACCAGGCGTCGATGCCCTGCCGCTCGATCTGCTGATCGGGCGGGCGCGCGTCATCGATCTGCCCCACCGCGGCGGCATTACCGAAGCCCACCTGGAGGCCGCCGGACTCCGCGAAGATCTGCGCGTCCTCTTTCGCACCCCGAATTCCGCGTTGTGGAATTCGAACGACGGCTTCCGCCAGGACTACACCTACGTCAGCGAAGGCGCCGCGAAATTTCTCGTCGCCCAGGGTGTGAAAGTGGTGGGCGTCGATTACCTGTCGGTCGAGCAGTTCAAGAAGCCCGGTGCGCCGGCGCATCACGCGCTGCTCGGAAACGGCGTCATCATCATCGAGGGCCTGAACCTGTCCGACGCCGAGCCGGGCCAGTACGAAATGTATTGTCTGCCGCTGCGCATCGCCGGCGCGGACGGCGCGCCCGCGCGCGTCGTGCTGAAGCGCTGAATCGGCAAGCGAGCGCCGCGATGCGAGCCACGCGCACGGAGCGAGCCGGCGAAGCGGCGCGCGAGAGCGCGCGGCGCGGAGTTCAAGGGCGACACTCTCGGCGATACGCGAACGAGCGGAAGCGAGTGAGCCACGCGCGCGGAGCGGGCCGGCGAAGCGGCGCGCGAGAGCGCGTGTAGGGGAGTTTGAGGGGCGAAGCCCCTCAATTAATAAATGCTGGACGACGTCGTCGTGATGGTGCTCGCCGGGGGCGTGGGCGAGCGCCTCTACCCGCTGACGAAGGAGCGGGCGAAGCCCGCCGTCTACTTCGGCGGACCCTACCGCATCATCGACTTCACGCTCAGCAACTGTACCAACTCCGGCCTTCGAAAAATCTTTATCGCGCTTCAGTACAAGTCGCTCTCGCTCACCCGCCATCTCCGATTCGGGTGGAGCGTCGTCGCCGACGAGCTTGGCGAGTTCGTCGAGGTGCTCCACCCGCAGAAGCGCGTCGGCGAACACTGGTATCTCGGGACCGCGGACGCCGTCTACCAGAATCTGTATTCGATCGAGCGCGAGGAGCCTCGGCATCTCATCGTGCTGTCCGGCGACCACGTCTATAAGATGGACTATGCGCGCATGCTGCGCTTCCATCTCGAGCGCGGCGCCGCCGCGACGATTGCGGTCATCGAAGTGCCCGCGGAAGAGGCCCACCGGTTCGGCATTCTGCAGGTGGGCGAGGAAGACCGGCTGACCGCGTTTCTCGAGAAGCCCTCGGACCTGCCGGCAGGCCAGCACCTCGCCTCGATGGGCATCTACATCTTCGACATGCGCGCGCTGGTGCCGGCGCTCGAGGAAGATGCCCGGCGCGAGAGCAGCCACGATTTCGGGAAGGACATCATTCCGGCGCTGATCGCGAACGTGCCCGTCTATGCGTACCGGTTCTACGACGAGAACAAGAAGGCGGCGAAGTACTGGCGCGACATCGGCACGCTCGATGCTTACTACGAAGCGAACATGGACTTGTGTCAGGTCAACCCCGAGTTCAACTTGTACGATCCCGAGTGGCCGCTGCGGACGCACCAGATCCAGGCGCCGCCGGCGAAATTCGTGTTCGCCGATGAAGGGAAGCGCTGCGGTCACGCGCTCGATTCGGTGATCTCGGCCGGCTGCATCATCTCGGGCAGCACCATCCGCGGATCGGTGCTCTGCCCGAACGTCCGGGTGCACAGCTTCTGCACGATCGAGGACAGCATTCTCATGCCCGGCGTCCGCATCGGACGCCACGCGCAGATCCGGCGCGCGATCATCGACCGCGACGTGTTCATTCCGCGCGGCGCGCAGATTGGCCACAACCTGAATCAGGACCGGCTTCGGCACACCGTCACCGACAGCGGCATCGTGGTCGTCACGAAAGACGAGCAGCCGTTTGTCGGCGCCACTCGCGACGACATGCTGAAAATCGAGGCGGAGTTCGATGCGCGAGGATCGGCTTGATCGATCGCGCACGGTGGAGACCGGGACACCGCGCCACACCATCAGAGTGAAAAGACGATGCTGATCACGAAAGTCCGTGGCCGCGAAATTCTCGATTCGCGCGGCAACCCCACCAGTGAAGTCGATGTGGTCCTGGAAGACGGCCGGACCGCGCGGGCCGCCGTGCCGTCGGGAGCGTCGACCGGCGTGCGTGAGGCGCTCGAGCTGCGCGACGGCGACAAGAAACGCTATCAGGGGAAGGGCGTGACGCAAGCGGTGGCCAACGTGAACGGCGAAATCGCGGGAACGCTCGCCGGACAGCCGCTCGAACAGCGCACGATCGATCGACGGCTGATCGCGCTCGACGGCACGCCGAACAAGTCGCGCCTCGGCGCGAACGCGATTCTCGGCGCGTCGATGGCAGTCGCCAAGGCCGGCGCGCTCGCGCAGGGCGTGCCGTTGTACGTGCACTTCGCCGAGTTGTGCGACGCGCCGGTGACGAAGGTCACGGAGTCTGGATGGCGGCTGCCCGTGCCCCTGATGAACATCCTCAACGGCGGCGCGCACGCCGACAGCAGCGTGGACTTTCAGGAGTTCATGATCGTGCCCGCGGGTCTGCCGTCGTTTCATGAAGCGCTGCGCGCGGGCGCCGAGATCTTCCACACGCTGCGGGGCATCCTGAAGAAGAAGGGCTATGCGACCGGCGTCGGCGACGAGTGCGGTTTCGCGCCGAATCTGAAGTCGAATGCCGAGGCCGTCGAGCTCGTGCTCGAGGCCATCACCCTGGCCGGCTACGGTCCCGGTCAGAACGTCTTTGTCGCGCTCGATCCGGCCGCGAGCGAGTTCTGGGACGAAGACGTGCGCTGCTACGCGTTCAGAAAATCGGGCGATCGTTCGCGCACCTCGGACGAGATGGTGGCGTTATACGAAGACTGGGTGCGGCAGTACCCCATCGTCTCGATCGAAGACGGGCTCGCCGAAGGCGATTGGGACGGCTGGAAGGCCCTGACCGCCGCGCTCGGCGAACGCATTCAACTCGTCGGCGACGACGTGTTTGTGACCAACCCGGAGATTCTGCGCCGCGGCGTCGAGGAAAAGGTCGCCAACGCCATTCTCATCAAGTTGAATCAGATCGGCACCGTGACCGAAACGCTCAATGCCGTCGCGATGGCGCGCCGTGCCGATTACGCCAGCGTGATTTCCCACCGATCCGGCGAGACGGAAGACACGACGATCGCCGACCTGGCTGTCGGCACGGGCGCCGGGCAGATCAAGACC
>JBOGIZ010000743.1:0-6030 GCA_050747805.1 Vicinamibacterales bacterium
CGATGGGCGATGGCCGATGGCCGATGGCCGACGGACGATGGGCCCGGGAACTGGGATCGCAAATTGCTCGGGTCGTCGAATCAAGTCGTTGGCTCACTGACTTACATGCGCTGTACGAATAATCCGCCTCGTGCGCGCGACAACTGAATCGTGCGGGATTGGAGATTTTGCGATGGCCCTCCGCAATTATCGTGACCTTGATGCCTGGAAACGCGCGATGGATCTCGTCGAGACCCTCTACTCATTGACGAAAGGCTTTCCCGAGGAAGAGAAATACGGGCTCAAGGCTCAGATCAGGAGGGCCGCCGTATCGGTGCCATCGAATATCGCAGAAGGCCAGGCACGCGGCACGGCCAGATTCGGCCTGCACTTCATCCGGGTCGCGATCGGATCTATTGCGGAACTCGATACGCAACTGCAGCTCTCGCAGCGGCTCCATTTCGTTCACGCAGACACTGTGCGCGAGGCCGACGTGCAGATCGACCGGGTCAGGCGATTGCTCTACGGCATGCGCCGCGAGCACGAAGGGCGACTCGCCGCCGGCGGCGCAGCACTGGTATCTCTATGCGGCATCGCCTTTCTTACGATGCGGCTTCTTTCGTAGGCTGCTCTGCCCGACGCGGGACGCTCTTTTTCGGGGACCCGTCAACGTCTCTCCAGGCGCTCTCGGCGCTCGCGCTGGTGCCGCGCGCACTGACATTGTTTTGTGCCTCACGCGACGGGCGTTCAACCTCGCGCGCGGAAGATCCTCCGGCCGTTCGGCGGTACCGCACCGGCCACCGCGCATCGTGTCACCGACCATCGCCCATCGGTCATCGGTCGTCGCCCATCGTCCATCGCCCATCGCCCATCGTCCATCGCTCATCGCTCATCGGCCATCGGCCATCGCCCATCGCCCATCACTCATCGCTCATCGCTCATCGGCCATCACCCATCACCCATCGCCCATCACCCATCGTCCATCGCTCATCACTCATCGCTCATCGCTCATCGCTCATCGCCCATCGCTCATCGCCCATCGCCCATCGCTCATCGCTCATCGCCCATCGCTCGTCGCTCATCGCCCATCGCCCATCGCTCATCGCCCATCGCCCATCGCCCATCGGCCATCGGCCATCGGCCATCGCCCATCGCCCATCGGCCATCGGCCATCGGCCATCGAACGCTATACTGAGCTGTCGGCCTCATGACCTTCCTGGATCAACTCAATCCCGAACAGCGTGAAGCCGTCCTTCACACCGACGGACCTCTGCTGATCCTTGCCGGCGCGTGGTCCGGCAAGACGCGCGTTATCACGTATCGCATCGCGTACCTCATCGGGGACGGACACGCGGCTTCCAATCAGGTGCTGGCGGTCACCTTTACGAACAAGGCCGCGGGCGAGATGCGCGAGCGCGTCGAGCGGCTGCTCGGCGATGCGTGCGACGGCGTCTGGCTCTCGACATTTCACTCGCTCTGCGCGCGTCTCCTCCGGCGAGAAGCGCCGCACATCGGCTTGTCGCGCGACTTCGTCATCTACGATTCGTCCGATCAGCTCACGGTCGTCAAGCAGGCGCTTCGCGAGCTCGGCATCGACGACAAACTCGTCCCGCCGCGCGCGGCGCTGGCGCGCATCAGCCAGGCCAAAAACCGCATGGAAGGGCCCGACGCGCTCCGCGGCGCCTGGAATCTTCGCGACGAGCAGATCGCGAAGGTCTACGAGAAATATCTCGCGGCTCTCCGCGATTCGAACGCGCTCGATTTCGACGATCTCCTCCTGAAAACCGTCGAGCTGTTCGAAACCGCCGTGCAGGTGCGCGAACGATACGCGCACAAGTTCAAGTACGTCATGGTGGACGAGTACCAGGATACGAACCGTCCGCAATACCTGCTCATCCGGCGGCTCGCTGACGTCCACCGGAATCTCGCGGTCGTCGGCGATCCCGACCAGTCGATCTACAAATGGCGCGGCGCGGATCTTCGCAACATTCTGGATTTCGAAACCGACTTCCCCGAAGCGGCGACCGTCCGGCTCGAACAGAACTATCGCTCCACGCAGATCATTCTCGACGCCGCGACGGCCGTCATTCAGCAGAACCGCAATCGCAAGGACAAGCGCCTGTGGACGGACCGCGCCGGCGGCGACCAGATTGTGGCGTTCCGGGGCGCCGACGAGATCGAGGAGGCCGACTTCATCGTCCGCTCGATCAAATCGGCTCGCAGCGGCGACGTAGAGGCCACCATCGCGGTGCTCTATCGCACGAACGCGCAGTCGCGCGCCATCGAAGATCAGCTGATGCGCGACGGCATTCCGTACAAGATCATCGGCGGCGTCCGCTTCTACGAGCGCAAGGAGATCAAGGACGCGCTCGCGTACCTCAAACTCATCATCAACCCGCATGATGATGTGAGCCTTCGGCGGGTCATCAACGTCCCGGCGCGTGGCGTCGGGAAAGGCGTCATGGAATCGCTGCAGGCGATCGATCCCGGCGCGATCGAGGCCGATGCGCCGCCGCTCCTCGCGGCAGGCCTGGCCGAGGTCCGATCCGCCCGTTCGCTCTGGGCGCGCCTCCTCTACGCCGTCGACGACGGAAAGCTGACCGGCCGTGCGCTCGCGTCACTGCGCGCGTTCCGAGATCTCATCGTCGGCCTTGCCGACGCGGCGAAAACCGACGCCGTGTCGATCGCGCTTGGCAAGATGCTCGATCGCACGGGGTATCTCAGCGCGCTGCGCGAGGAAGACACCGAAGAGGCGAACGACAGGATCGAGAACCTGATGGAGCTCGTGTCGGCGGCGCGCGACTACGAGGCGCGCGACCGCGAGGCGTCGCTGGGCGGCTTCGTCGATCGGCTGTCGCTGCTCTCGGAGGCCGACGAGGAGTCCGGCACGCGCGACGCACGCGTCTGGCTGATGACGATGCACGCGGCGAAAGGACTCGAGTTTCCGGTCGTCTTCATTGCGGGGATGGAAGAAGGACTGTTTCCGCATTCGCGGTCGTCGGAGGACGAGGCCGAGCTCGAGGAAGAGCGGCGCCTCTTTTACGTGGGGATGACTCGGGCCGAGCGTCGCCTGTTTCTGACAAGCGCCGCCAGGCGGCGAGTCTTCGGCGAATATCAGGCCACCGAACCGTCGCGGTTTCTCGACGAAGTGCCGCCGAATCTGGTCGCACGAATCGCGCCCTCGTACTCATCCGCGTATCAGACGCAATTCGCGCACGCGCACTATGAATTCCGGACGAACCCGTACGGACGAAAGGGAAAAAGCCCGCGGTCTCGGGAAGAGTCCGCTGCGTACGCATACGAGGACGAGGATCAGTCGTCGGCGGCCGGCCTGCGGCCCGGCATGCGCGTCCGGCACGCCCAGTTCGGCGTCGGGACGGTGCTCTCGGTCGAAGAGCACACCGACGACTACAAGGTCACCGTGCGGTTCAACAGTGTCGGGCAGAAAAAACTGCTGGCGAAGTTCGCGAAGCTCGAACCTGCGTGAGTTGGAGACGGCGGAGGGGACGGAGGGAACGGGACGAGATCACCACGGAGAAACGAAGACACGGAGATGAACGGAGAATCCTAGTTATTTCCGTTTGTCCCCGTTTCTCCGTTTCTCCGTGGTGATCTTGTGCCGTTTACTCCGTCCCCTCCGCCGTCTCCGGGGCGTCGACTTCACGTTCCGCGAGTTTGGCGACGCTCACGACCGCATCGCCCTCTTCCATTTCAATCAGCCTGACCCCCTGCGTCGCCCGGCCGATCGTCCGCACGCCTCCGGCCCTCATCCGCAGAATCATCCCCTGCTGTGAGATCAGCATCACTTCGTCGTCGTCGTTCACGTAGGCGATGCCGACCACCTTGCCGTTGCGGTCGGAGGTCTGGATGTTGATGATGCCGATTCCGCCGCGGGACTGGAGGCGATATTCCTCGATCTCGGTTCGCTTGCCGTAGCCGTTCTGCGCGACCGTCAGCAGCGTCCCGCCTTCCCCGACCACTTCCATGGCGACGACCTCATCGACGTCGCGCAGATTGATGCCGCGCACGCCGTACGCATTTCGCCCCATCGGCCGAACGTCCGTTTCGTCGAACCGGATCGCCATGCCGTCGCGCGTGCCGATGAAGACCTGCCCCTTGCCATCCGACAGCTCGACCGCGATCACGGAATCGCCGTGTTCCACGCCCATGGCGATGATGCCGCCGGCGCGCGGATTGCGGAACGAGGAGAGGTCGGTCTTCTTGACGACGCCCTTTCTGGAGCCCATCACGATGAACTGCTGGTCCTCTACCTCCGGGAACTCCTTGACCGTCAGCAGCGCCGCAATCTTCTCGCCTGCTTCGAACTGCACCAGGTTCGCGATCGCCTTGCCCTTCCCGCCCGGACCGACGTCGGGAATTTCATGCACCTTCAGCCAGTACGCGCGGCCGCGGTCGGTGAAGATCATGATGTAGGCATGCGTTGAGGCCACGAAGAGATGGCTGACGTAATCCTCTTCGCGCGTGCGCATGCCGATGCGCCCCTTTCCGCCGCGGCGCTGCGCGCGGTAGGTCGAGATCGCGGTGCGCTTGATGTATCCCGTGTTCGTGACCGTGATCGCCATATCTTCATCGGCAATCAGGTCCTCGATCCGCAGCTCTCCACTGTCGTCGATGATTTCGGTCCGGCGATCGTCGCCGAATTTGTCCCGCACCGCTTTCAACTCGGCGACGACGAGCTGCATGAGGAGCGCCTCGCTCGAGAGAATCGCGCGCAGCCGCTCGATCGTCTTCATCAGCTCGGACAGCTCGTCGAGAATCTTCTGCCGCTCGAGACCCGTGAGGCGCTGCAGCTGCATGTCGAGGATCGCCTGCGCCTGCACCTGCGACAGCGTGAATTCCGTGATCAGGCCCTCGCGCGCTTCCGACGGATTCTTCGATCCGCGAATCAGCTTGATGACCGCGTCGAGATGATCGAGCGCGATCTTGAGCCCTTCAAGGATGTGGGCGCGCGCTTCGGCCTTGCGGAGCTCGAATTCGGTGCGGCGGCGTACCACCTCGCGCCGGAACTCGACGAACTGCTCGAGCACGTCGAGCAGGCCGAGCACCTTCGGACGGCCGCCGGCGATCGCCAGCATGATGATGCCGAACGTCGTCTGAAGCGCCGTGTGCTTGTACAGATTGTTGAGCACGATGTCGGGCACTTCGCCGCGCCGGAGCTCGATCACGATCCGCATGCCGTCGCGATCCGACTCGTCCCGCAGATCGGAGATGCCTTCGATCGTCTTTTCGCGCGCCAGCTCCGCAATCTTCTCGATGAGCCGCGCCTTGTTGATCTGGTAGGGAATCTCGGTGATGACGATCGACTGTTTGTCTCCCTTGCGGCTTTCTTCGATCGTCGAGCGCGCGCGCATCGTGATGGCGCCGCGGCCGGTCGTATACGCCTGGAAGATGCCCTGTCGCCCGACGATGAAGCCGCCCGAGGGGAAGTCAGGGCCGGGAATCACGCGCAGGACCGCCTTGAGGCGGGCTTCGCGCGACTGCCCGTGCTGGTCGATCGCGGCGACGACGCCGTCGATCACTTCGCGCATGTTGTGCGGCGGGATGTTGGTCGCCATCCCGACGGCGATGCCCGCCGAGCCGTTCACCAGCAGGTTCGGGAACGTTGTCGGGAGGACCGTCGGTTCTTCGGTCGTTTCGTCGTAATTGGGAATGAAGTCGACGGTCTCCTTGTCGAGATCCGTCATCATGGCTTCGGCGAGCGCCTCGGGGCGAGCTTCCGTATAACGCATCGCCGCGGGCGGATCGCCGTCGATCGACCCGAAGTTCCCCTGCCCGTCGACCAGGGGATACCGCATGTTGAATTCCTGCGCGAGACGGACGAGCGTGTCGTAAATGGACGCGTCGCCGTGGGGATGGAAATTCCCCATGACCTCGCCGATGATCTTCGCGCACTTGCGGTATGCCCGGTTGCTCGCGAGGCCCATCGTGCGCATGCCGTACAGCACGCGCCGGTGCGCCGGCTTGAGGCCGTCGCGCACGTCGGGCAGCGCTCGCCCGATGATGACGCTCATCGCGTAATCCATGTACGAG
>JBOGIZ010000744.1:0-3953 GCA_050747805.1 Vicinamibacterales bacterium
GTTGGTGAATTGGCATTCCTAAACGGGCGCGCGGTAGCGCGCCCAATTCAATTCACCAACTCACCAATTCACCAACTCACCAACTCACCAATTCTCACTGTGCTGGCAGCGATGACGGCACCGACACATGCTCGTGCACAATCAGCCACTCTCGGCCGCGCTTCTGCCAGATCGCGGTGTGGCGCATCACGATGTGGACGGGCGCGCCGCCCTTGAGCGTCCCATCTCCTTTCACCGTCGCGGTGGTCCATGCGAAGTCAGCAGCGCCGCTCGTCTTGACGTCGTCGTTGACCGTGAACGTCACCGTGGCGAACTTGGCGAGGATGTTCGGCCCGACGCCCGCCTTGTAACTATCCCAGCCGACGTACTTCAACGGCTCGAGATCGTAGAAGACCAGATCCGCGTCCTTCGCGTAAAGCGGCGCGGCCGCATCCGGGCCTCGCTGCCAGAGCGCCCAGTACCGAAGCACCTCCGGCTTTAGATCCGGCGCTGCGGCAGGGCGCATCGCCATCGACGCCCCGGCTGCGACTCCGACGACGACCGCGACAAATGCGATTCGATCGACACGCATGTGACTCTCCTAAACGGTGACGCTGCGCATGATCCCCTGCTGCCGCTCACGATTGACCTGCGTGATGTGGCGGATGGTGTGGCCCGAGGCCCATTCCGCCATCTGGTACACGGAGACAACAGCCCACGGCAGCTGCACCGCCATCCGTCCGCGATCGAGTGTCATCGCGCGGATCGCCGGTGAAAGCTCTGCGATCGCCTGACGCAGATGCGCGGAAGCCTCTCGGCGCGTGATCGTTGACGGCGCGACGATGATGGGAGGTGCGACGGCCGGAGGTGGCGTATCCATCGACCATGCTTCGTCCGGGAAATCAGAGCTGCCCGCGAAGGGCTCGACACCGCAACACGCGGGGCCGCCCAGAATGGCGCCTCGGAACACGTCGGCGGTCAGCGCGAGGTGGCCGGCATGTTGTGCCGGCGTCCAGCCACCCGCGAGGGGTCGCATCGTCTCCCGTTCAGGCATGGCGTCGAGAAATGCGAGATAGGTTGCCGTTGCGATCTCCGCCGCCTCCGCCGCCGCTGTCACTCGCTGCGCGTGGTCGAACTGCATAGGACCTCCTAGCGTGGTGGGGCATCTTAGCCCATTGAGCGCGCCGCCAGACAATCAGGCGCCATTTCGAGGGAAACTTGCTCATCAGTCCGCAAACTGCTGGCGGGATGAGGCTTCGAGCGATAAGATGCGCGCAGTCTGGCCATGGCTGCCTCCGATCCGGTGAATGTTTCGGCGTCGGCGCTGTACGCCGAGCTGCGACGGCTGGCACACCACTACATGCGCGGCGAGCGCGCCGGACACATCCTCCAGACCACGGCGCTCGTGAACGAGGCGTACATCAAACTGGCCAGCCTCCACCGGACGGTGTGGCGCGACCGCGAGCATTTCATGGCGATGGCCGCCACGGCGATGCGCCGAGTGCTTGTGGACGAGGCGCGCGCGCGTTCGCGGGAAAAGCGCGGCGGGCGGGTTGTGCTGACGTCGCTCGACAACCAGGACGCGGCCGCGCCAGATTCTGGCGTGGACGTCGAGGCGCTCGACACGGCGCTTGACGTCCTCGCCCAGCTCGATGCGCGTCAAGCGCAGATCGTCGAGCTGCGCTTTTTCGCTGGCCTCACCACTGAGGAGACGGCGCAGGCCCTCGATATTTCGCCGGCGACCGTCGGACGCGAATGGACGTCCGCGCGTGCGTGGCTCCATCACCAGCTGACCCGGCCATGACTTGGAACCCACAGGACTGGGGGCGGGTCAAGACGATCTTCGACGAGGCGCTGACGCGCCCCTCGCCGGAGCGCTTTGCCTTCATCGCGTCAGCGTGCGGGACGGATGCTGCGCTCCAGCGACAGGTCGAGACGCTGCTCGCGTCACACGATCGCGCGACGGGTTTTCTCGAACAACCACCCATGATCCCTGAATGCGCGCCCGTCGATCTGACTGGGCGCACGGTGCATGGCTACCGCGTCGTCTCGCGGCTCGGGTCGGGCGGCATGGGCGAGGTCTATCTCGGGCACGACGAGAAACTCGATCGGCCTGTTGCGTTGAAGCTGCTGTCGAGCGACCTGCGCGCAGATCCCGTGCACTGGCACCGCTTCCATCAGGAGGTGCGGGCTGCCTCGTCGCTCAACCATCCGCACATCCTCGTGGTGCACGACGTCGGCGAACTGGACGGTCGTCCGCTGATGGTGACGGAGTACGTCGAAGGCCAGACGCTGCGCGCGCGGCTGGAGAACGGCTGCCTGCCCGCTTCCGAGACGCTCGAGATTGCGCTGCAGATCGCGAGTGCACTGGCGGCCGCGCATGCCCGCGGTCTCGTTCACCGCGACGTGAAGCCGGAAAACGTAATGCTGCGGCCCGACGGCTACGTGAAGGTGCTCGATTTTGGACTGGCGAAGCCCGTGACTGGCGAATCGCCCGAAACGCTCGTAACGACGCCCGGCGTGCTCATGGGAACGCCGCGCTATATGTCTCCCGAACAGGCGCGCGGGCTTCCTGTCGACGCGCGCAGCGACGTCTGGAGTCTCGGGGTCGTCCTCTACGAGATGATTGCCGGCTGTCCGCCATTCGGCGGGGCGACGGCCGCCGACGTGCTGGCGTCGGTGCTCGAGCACGAACCGCCTCCGCTCACGCGCGCGCAAGGGGCGCTCGCCGCCTGCGTCATGCGCGCGCTCGCGAAATCGCCGTCACAGCGATTTCTGACCGCGCGCGAATTCCATTCTGCGCTCGCCGCGCTCAAGACCGATCCGGATGCCCGCGAGACGCCGGCGCCGCGCGACCGCGGAACCGCGAAGCGGCCGCGTGGGGCGATCGGTTCGGTGGCTGTGCTTCCGCTGTCGACGCCCGCGGCAGACCCCGAGATCGACTACCTCGCCGACGGCATCACCGAAAGCGTCATCAATGCGCTTTCACAGCTCCCGAAGCTGCGCATCATGGCGCGCAGCACCGTGTTCCGGTACAAGGGACGCGACGTCGATCCGCAGACCGTCGGACACGAGCTGAACGTTCGTGCCGTGCTCGCCGGACGTTTGCATCGAACACCTGATGGGTTCCGGATTTCCGCCGAGCTGGTTGACGCGGTCGACGGCTCGCAACTCTGGGGTGGGCAGCTGCAGCGGCGCTCGGCCGACGTGCTGTCACTGCAAGAGGAGGCCGCGGCGGAGATCGCCGAACAGTTGCGTCCGCGGCTCACCCCCGCCGAACGCAAGCGCATCGTCAAACGTCCGACCGCAAATCCGCGCGCGTTCGAGGCGTACCTGAAGGGGCGCTATCAGCTCGCGAAGCGATCGATGGACGGCTTCACTAAGGCGATCGCGCTCTTTGAGCAAGCGATCGCCGAAGACCGGCAATATGCGCTGGCCTATGCGGGGTTGGCCGACTGCTGGACCCTGTTGAGCGCGGCGGCGTACGGCGAGCCGTCACTGAAGACGATGGCGCGGGCTCGGGACGCGGCGGAGCAGGCATTCCGGCTCGATTCCTCGGAGGCCGAGGTGCAGGCGGCGCTCGGATTCGTGCGCTTCCGGATCGACTGGAAGTGGATCGAGGCCGAGCAGGCGCTGCGCCGTGCGTGCGAGTTGGCTCCCGGCCACGCGCCCGCACACCATCGCCTCGCGCTGCTGCTGAGCGCGCTCGGTCGCCACGACGAGGCGCTCGACGAAATCCAGCGGGCCCACGAACTGGATCCGCTCTCGCTCATCATCGGAACCGCAGTGGGCCGCGTGCTGCACTTTCAGCGCCGGTACGATGATGCGATTGATCAGATTCGCCGCACACTCGACCTCGATCCCCGCTTTATGCAGGCGCGGTTCGATCTGGGAATGGCCTGCGCGCAAGCGGGCCGGTACGACGAAGCGATCGCCCAATTCGAGGCGGGATTTTCGTCCAAGGATCCGCGCAG
>JBOGIZ010000745.1:0-5526 GCA_050747805.1 Vicinamibacterales bacterium
GTTCCCGGACAGCCACCGCGTGTTCCAGCGCGGCGGCAAATTCTATGAGGACGGCGAGACGTTCAAGCAGCCCGAGCTCGCCTCGACACTGAAGCAGATCGCGGCGAGCGGCGGCGCCGCATTCTACACGGGCGCGATCGCGAAGGAGCTTGCGGCATTCGAAGCGGCGAACGGCGGCCTGATCACCGCCGAGGATCTCGCCAAGTACGACGCGAAGTGGCGCGAGCCGCTCGCGGTGAAATACCACGGCTACGACATCCTGACGTCGCCGCCCCCATCGTCAGGCGGGATCGCGATCGCCGAGATGCTCAACATGCTCGACAGCTCGAACTTCGTCGCGGCCGGCATGGACTCCGCCGTGGCGCTGCACGACGAGATCGAAGCCCAGCGCCGCGCGATGGCGGATCGCGCGGAGTATCTGGGCGATCCGGATTTCGTGAAGGTGCCGATCTCCACGCTCATCAGTCCCGCGTTCGCGAAAGAGCGGTGGGCGAGCGTCAAGCCGGACGAGGCGAGTTCGAGCAAGGACGTCGGCGCGGGCCCGATTCCGGGATGGGAGTCGTCGGAGACGACGCACTATTCCGTCGTGGATGCCGAAGGGAACGCCGTCGCCGTCACCTACACGCTCAATTTCGGGTACGGCTCCGGCGTGACCGCCGGGCATCTCGGGTTTCTGCTGAACGACGAGATGGACGATTTCACGTCGAAGGTCGGCGCGCCCAACGGCTTCAATCTGATTCAGGGCAAAGCCAACGACATCCAGCCGTACAAGCGTCCACTCTCCTCGATGGTCCCCACCATCGTCAGCAAGGACGGCAAGCTCTCGCTCGTGCTCGGCTCGCCGGGAGGTCCGCGCATCATCACGTCGGTCTTCGAAGTGCTCACCGACGTGGTGGATTTCGGCCTGAACGTGCAGCAGGCCGTCGATGCGCCGCGTTTCCATCAGCAATGGATGCCCGAGGACGTGTACTTCGAAGGCCCGGCGCGGTTCTCGCCCGATACGGTGAAGGCGCTCGAGAAGATGGGTTATCCGATCAAGGTCGGCGGCAGCTGGTGCGACGTCGAAGCGATTCAGATCGATCCCAAGACGGGCATGCGGCTCGCGGCGACCGATCCGCGCGCGGACGGTGCGGCGATCGCGTACTGACGGGAGTCCATTCCCAAAAGAGCCAACGCCCAACTACACAAGGCGAGACGCCGCTATCGCCAGCGCCTCGTGTGGTTCGGAATTGGTATTTGGGAATTGCACTGCACTCGCCAGGACTCACGCGACCGTAATCGTCGCCGCCGCCCATCCTGATGGATCTTTATCGCTCTGAATCACGCGATCCATCTCCACGACGATCGAGTCGGCTTCGCGATGGATGACGAACCGATCGAGATTGCGCGTCGCGCGTCCGGACATATAGACGCCCTGCGGCGTGTACTTCGAATCGTGCTTCGTGCACTGGAACCGGTTGTCCTTCGGCAGCCACTTCACCGCGGCCTGCTGATGCGGGCAGGCAAGGTTGAACACGTACACGTGTCCCTGGACCCGCGCCACGATCAGCGACTCCGCGTGATCGATGTTGACGCTGTCGGTCGGCGGAATCGGATACCGCTTCTCGTCCTCGCCGACCGGAGACGGCTCGGCGGCAATCGCGCGCATCGGCAGCGCCAGCGCGTCATTCGAGAGCCCCAAGAGACCGAGCAGACCAAATAAACCGCCGGCCGCAATGCCGAGAAAGCGTCGCCGCGACGGCTGGTCGCTCGCGCAGCCGCCACACAACGCGCAGAGGTCCGGATCGAGCGTTCCCTTCGCCATGTCATTTCCGTGTATTCCGTGTATTCCGTGGCTGTATTCCGTGGCCGTGTCTCCGTGGCCGTCTAATCCGTGGCCGTGTATACCGTGGCGTTACGAGATATTCGGCAGCGCGGCGCCTGCCAGCGTAATCAGGAACCAGAGCGCGAGACTGACGCCAGCCAGGGTCCGCAGGTGTAGGTGGGCGCGTTCGTCGCCTCGGCGTGCCGCGCTCTCGGTTCGCATGAGCTGCGATCCGTTGAGCAGCAAGAGGACGAACAGTCCCATTTTGGTCCAGAAGACCTTTGAATAAAAGTACGTGTCCACGTCGGCCGCAAGCAGGAGCACCCCGCTCGCGAGAATGACCGCGATTCCAGCCAGGACGAGTCGGTGCGTTGCGTGGAAGGAATCAAGCCAGTCGGCCACGTCGGGCCGATGGCGCGTCAAGGCCGTGCGATCCGCCGCGATCGCGGCGCCACCTCCGCCGAGCAATCCGCCGACGTGCAGGAACTCGATCGTCGTGCGCAGCACCGCGTGGTTCGCGTAAATCGATGCCCAGGAATCGACGGCGTGCCGCAGCATCCGCGTGATCAGTGGTTTCCGAACAGCATGATGAGATAGCCGACCGTGGCGACGCTGATCGAGCCAATCGCGAGATCGCGGTGCCACGCCTTGTCGGATTCGTAGGTCAACGCTTCGCTGGGCCGCCGGCTGTTCGGCCCGGACATCGTTGTCGCGACGAACCCGCCGTCAGCGGCCATCATCAGCAGCCCGTGCACCAGTTTCAGCGTCCGGTTGTGCGGATCCTTGCGGCCCTCGCCGAACAGATTCCATGCGCCGGTCACGGTGTTCAGGCCGAACAGTCCGATGATGCTCGTGCCGATGAAGGCGTGCAGGCCTTTGCGTGCATCGCCACGATCGGTGGGCGTGTTGGTGTAAAGCGACTGCCCGAGCGCAAGCTCGGTGGCGAAGAGCGGCAGCGTCGCAAAGCTTGCGTACTTGTGGATCTTCAGCCGCACCTGGTAGGCGTGGCTGTACTCGATCGCACGCGGACGCTGCGCCGCGGCGTCCGCGCCGCCGAAGGCAAGCGCCGGCAGCGCGAAGGGGACCTGGAGCCGGGCGATGGCCGTCGCGCTGGACGCGGCCGGTGCGCACGTGGCCGCGAGACACACGTGCCAGGGGTCACGCACAGGAGGCGACGCGGGCCACAAGGATGGTGCAGGCGTGGCCGCCGCGAACGCAGGAATCAGAGCGGCCGCCGCGAAAGTGCCGACGAGCCGGGCGCGAGTCATACGGTTCGTTCCCTCGACTATGATGGCGGACACCGGGCGAGTCGGCAAGGTTGTCATCCGGCTATCATCCGGCGACCGTGTTGTTCGGTTGGTGAGACGGAGGATGGGATGCGTGGACGAATGGCGGCGCTGGCGGCCGCGGTGGCGTTGCTCACGATGCCTGCGCGCCCGGTCGGGCAGGCGGCTCCGGACGCGCGCATTAAAATCGATCTCGACCGCACAATCGGGCAGGTCGATCCGCTGCTGTTCGGGAGCTTCGCCGAACACCTCGGTCGGATGATCTACGGCGGCATCTACGACGAACACAGTCCGCTGTCGAATCAGTTCGGCTTCCGCACCGACGTGATGAAAGCGGCCGAAGATCTGGGCGTCAGCATTCTCAGGTGGCCGGGCGGCAACTTTTCGTCGGGATACGAGTGGAAGGACGGTATCGGCCCGAAGGATCAGCGTCCCTCGCGTCCTGAGGAAGCCTGGGACGCCGTCGAGAGCAACCGCTTTGGAACCGACGAGTTTCTGCACTACGCCGAGATGATCCACGCCGACCCCTACATCTGCGTGAACCTCGGCCTCGGCACGATCACGGACGCGCGCGATTGGGTCGAGTACACCAACGGCACGACCGATACCTACTGGGCGAACCAGCGCCGGAAGAACGGCCACGACCAGCCCTACGGCGTGAAGTATTGGGGGCTCGGCAACGAGATCGACGGGCCCTGGCAGCTCGGGCACAAAGACGCCGATGACTATTCGAAAGTTGCGCTCGAAACCGCGAAGGCGATGCGCGGCATCGACCCGTCGATCAAACTCGTCGCGAGCGGCTCAAGCAACTACAGCGCGGACTGGATCGGCTGGAACCGCACCGTGCTCCAGACGCTGCGCAATACCGTCGACTATATTTCGCTGCACACCTACATCAACAATCGCGCGAATGATTTCGAGGCGTACCTGGGCGGATGGCCGCAGACGATCGATCGCGATATCACGACGACCCAGGGGCTCATCCGTGAAGTGCAGGCCGGCCCCAACCCGCGGCCGATCGCCATCGCGTACGACGAGTGGAACGTGTGGTACCGCACGGGCAATCGGGAAAAGCTGGAAGAGAAGTACAACTTCGAAGACGCCCTCGCGATCGGGATGTTCTTCAACGAATTCATCCGGCACGCCGACGTGGTGAAGATGGCGAACCTGGCCCAGATGGTCAACGTCATCGCGCCGATCTTCACGAACGACAAGGGACTGTTCCTGCAGACGATCTATTTCCCGTTCGCCGAGTACGCGCGGCAGCATGGCAACACGTCTCTCGACGTGTGGGTCTCGTCGCCGACTTACAAGATCCCGCAGCGGCCGAAAGAGGCCACGTACCTGGACGTCTCGGCTACGACCGACGGGAAGGGCCACGTGTTCATCAACGTGCTCAACCGCAGCAAGGACCGGGCGATCACCGCGTCGATCGAGAACGAATCTGGCCGCTTCGCGCCCGACGCGGCCGTCTGGCAGATGAACAACGACGATCTCAAAGCCACGAACACCTTCGACGACGAGAAGGTCAAGCCGTCGGTGTTCGGCGCAACGATCGCGAACGGGCAGTACACGTTTCCCGCGCACTCGCTGACGATCCTGCGACTCAGAGCCATCTCATAAACAAGGCGAGCGAGCCGCGCGAACGGAGGGCGCCGGCAGCCTGCCTCGCCGTAGCTCGAAGAGCGGAGGCGGGACGCGCCGCGCGCGAGAGCGCGTAGGGGAGCCCGCGGGACGACGCCCCTCCGGCAGATGGAGTACGATGCACGTTTTCGGAGGCTCGCACAAAATGCCGCGTTTTACGTCCGAGCAACTCACCTTCACCGCGTCGAAAACGAAATACATGGGCCGCGACGAGTCGATCGAATTCCTGAAAACGATGAACATCAGAATGAGCGTCGGCCACTGGTCGGCTGGGGATTTCTGCGACCGCTTTGCGCCGCCGGGCTACCACTCCGACGATCCCTCCTTTAGGAACGACTTCGAAGGCCAGTGCCGCCGCACGAAGGCGGCCGGGGTCGAGGCGATCGAGATCCATCAGAGCGTGTTCGAGAAGACGCTGAACGGAGAGATCGATCGGCAGGCCATCGAGCGCGCCGGCGACGGCTTTCTGGCCGACCTCGGCATGACGGTCACCGCATGCAACATCAACACGTGGACCAACCCCAAATTCCGCCTAGGCGGTCCGTGCAATCCGGATCCGAAGCTCCGCAAAGCGGCGCTCGATGAAGTCCTCAAGGGCGTCGAGATCTGCCAGGCGCTGAAGATTCCCGTGTTGAGCGTGTGGCCGGGGTCCGACGGCGCCGACTACCACTTCCAGATCGACTACAGGCAGTCGCTCCAGTGGTTCACCGACGCGCTGATCGACGTCAACCGCAAGTGCCTCGACCACGCCGTCCGGCTCGCGATCGAACCGAAGCCGTACGAACCGCGCGA
>JBOGIZ010000746.1:0-2360 GCA_050747805.1 Vicinamibacterales bacterium
TCGTGCATGAGATAATGAGCGCGTCGCAGAGCGCCAGACGATCGCCCGCCTTCGCGGCCCGGCCGCTTCGGGGGGCAGGCCCGCAAGGAGCTTGCTCACCGTCGCTCGCGGAAGCGAGCGGAGGTGAGAGGAAAGTCCGAACTCCGCAGGGCAGTGCGCCGGCTAACGACCGGTCGGGGCAACTCGAAGGACAGTGGCACAGAAAATATACCGCTCCGCCGAAGCGCCGCAAGGCGCGGCGGCGAGTAAGGGTGAAAAGGTGCGGTAAGAGCGCACCGCGTTCGCCGCAAGGCGGATGGCAGGCAAAACCCCGCACGGAGCAAGGCCAAATAGGGGAGTCACGACACCGCGCGCAAGCGCGGTGGGCGATCACGCCGCCCGCGTGATGCACTTCCGGGTAGGCTGCTCGATCCCGTCAGCAATGACGGGGCTAGAGGAATGATCGTCGTCCACCGAAGCGCCGTCAGGCGCGGAGGTGGAGACAAAATTCGGCTTATGGTGCTCTGCGACACTTTTCGCACCCAACCTCCAACCTCCAGCCTCCAACCTCCAGCCTCCAACCTCCGCTCTGCTAAGCTCTACGGTGCGCTCATTCGCACGCATATTGCTTGGGTCAAGGCATGGCTCATTACCTCGTCACCGGCGGCGCCGGTTTCATCGGTTCGCATCTCTGCGAAGAACTCGCGCGGCGCGGGCATCGTGTGCGCGTCGCTGACAATCTTGTCACCGGCAAGCGCAGCAATCTCGATCACATCACCGGCGTGGAGTTTCTCGAGGGGGACCTCGCCGAGTTCGCCTTTGCCCAACGCGCCGCCGTCGGCGTTGATTTCGTGCTTCACGAGGCCGCGATTCCGTCCGTCCCGCGCTCGGTCAAGGATCCGATTGCCTCGAATCGCGCGAACGTGGACGCGACGTTGAACGTTCTCGTCGCCGCGCGCGACGCGCACGTCAAGCGCCTTGTCTTCGCGGGCTCGTCGTCGGCGTACGGCAATACGCCGACGCTGCCGAAAGACGAGGCGATGCCCAACGGCCCGCTGTCGCCGTACGCGCTCCAGAAGGTCGTCGGCGAGCAGTACCTGCAGATGTTCACGACGCTGTACGGGCTCGAGACGGTTTCGATCCGCTACTTCAACGTCTTCGGCCCGCGGCAGGATCCCTCATCGCCGTACTCCGGCGTGATTTCGGTGTTCGCGACGGCGCTCCTGGAGAATCGACCGCCGACGATCTACGGCGACGGCGAACAGACGCGCGACTTCACCTACGTCGCCAACGTCGTCGACGGCGTGCTGCGCGCGTGCGAGGCGCCTGGGGCGAGCGGCGAAATCATCAACGTGGCGACGGGCGGCCGCATCTCGCTGAATCAACTGTTCCGCGCGATGCGCGATGTAACGGGCTCGACCGTCGAGCCTGTGTACGCCGAGTTGCGCTCGGGCGACGTCCGCGATTCGCAGGCCGACATCACGAAGGCGCGGCGCATTCTCGGTTATGAGCCAACCGTGAGTTTTGAAGAGGGTCTGCAGCGCACGCTGGATTGGTATCGGGCTAGCGTGGCAGCCACTGTCAGGTAGCCCATTTCCGGTTGCCGGTTCCCGGTCGCCAGTTTCCGGTAGCGGGTTTCCAGTTGTCGGGCGGGACTGGAAACTGTCCGCTGGAAACTGGTAACGTCTCCGCCATGCGCCGCATCGTGGTGCTTGCCTCGACGGTGGCGGCGCTGGTCATTCTGTTCGCTCCCGTCGACGCGTCGACGACGACCGCAGCGCAGGATCGCATCTGGTTCGCGCCGGATCCCGGCACGATCGATTATCTCGATCTGTTCGAACATCCCGAAGAGTGGCCGCACGCGCGTCAACTGGTGAACGTCTTCAAGTTCTATCAGCAGCACACGCAGACGCCGGCGCCGGATATCGTCGGTCCGAACACGTACGACGCCCTCGTCCGCGTGAATGCCTTCCATCTGTTGAATCAGTGGGGCATCAAGACCGCGATCGAAGTCGGGGCGGTGAAGGACTTCTACTGTACGCCTGACGCCAGCGGCATCAACGCGGCGATCGCCAACACCATCGCGTCTGTGAATGCCGTCCAGGCTGCCGGCGGGACGGTGTCGTATCTCGCGATGGATGAACCGTTCGTTTCGGGGCGCGATGCCATCTGCGGCGGACCGGCCCTGGAGCCGACGGCGGATCGCGTCGCCACGTACGTCGCCGGCGTGAACGCAGCCTCGCCTTCGATCCAGATCGGCCTCATCGAGGCGTACCCGTTTTCGAGTGCGCCGGCCGTTGAAACAATCGTTCAGCTCCTAAAAAGCCGAAGTGTCACGCTCGCATTCCTTCACATGGATGTTGACTGGCACTTGTCCGGCT
>JBOGIZ010000747.1:0-5103 GCA_050747805.1 Vicinamibacterales bacterium
CGTCCACGACGGCTCGGACGAGTCGCTCCTGGGCGCGCAAGGCTGGTACGACAACGTCATCTGGGTGAATCCCACGAACGTCAACGACGTGATCGTCGGCGGCGTCGACATGTACGAGAGCCTCGACGGCGGCACCACGTGGCCGAACGAGATCGGCATGCAGATGCACGCCGACAATCACGCGATCGTCCCCGACCCGCGCTTTGGCGCGGCGAACCGGACGGTCTACTTCGGCGGCGACGGCGGCATGTTCAAGATCGACGATCTCGGACAATTCACGACATCGCCTCCCTATGCGGTCAACAACAACCTTGGCGTCACGCAGTTCTATGGCGCCGCCGCGGATCCCTCGACAGGCATCGTCGTTGGCGGCACGCAGGACAACGGCACCGAGTCCTTCAGTCCGTCGACGAGCCTTGGCTGGTTCATCGCGAGCGCAGGAGACGGCGGCTTCGCGGCATCCGATCCCTCGCGGTCGGGACTCTTCTACGGCGAACATCAGTATCTGACACTGTTCCGGGCGACCAACGGCGGGCACACCGACCTGAGTTTCATCGACGGCGGACTGAGCGACGCGAACGCGAACGCGCTCTTTATCGCGCCGTTCGTCCTCGATCCCAACAACCCACAGCTCATGCTCGCGGGAGGGTTGACGCTCTGGCGCACGCCGGATGCGACGGCGTCGAGCCCCACCTGGACCGGGATCAAAACGTCGCGCTCGGGAAGCGATCACGTCAGCGCGATCGCGATCGCGCCTGGAAACTCCAACATCATCTGGGTGGGCTACGAACAGGGGGACGTATACAAGACGACCAACGGCACGTCGGCGTCTCCCGCCTGGACGCAGGTAGCCGGCGGCACGTACGCGCCGTACGTGACGCGCATCGCGATCAGCCCGTTCGACTCGAACGTGGTCTACGTCGCGCGCGGTGAGTTCTCGAACGGCGGCAACGTGCTGAAAACCACCGACGGCGGCGCGACGTGGACCGACGCGAGCGGCGCGGGCGAAACGGCGCTGCCGCCCGCTCCCGTGCACAGCGTCACGATCGATCCCAACGATCCCAACACGCTGTACGTGGGCAGCGAAGTCGGCGTGTTCGTCAGCCACGACGGCGGAGCGTCGTGGGATCTGCCACAGGACGGTCCGGCAAACGTCTGCGTGGACGAACTGTTCTGGATGGGATCGACGCTGATGGCCGCGACGCATGGCCGGGGGGTGTTCGCCGCCGACGCCGCCACCGCCGCGCCCGCGTTCTATACGACGCCGGGACAGCTCGACTTCGGCAGTCAGTCGGTGGGCAGCACGAGTCCGACGCGCGGCTTTGTCCTGACGAACTCGGGCGGCGGGACGCTTCGCATCAATTCGCTGGGGCTGAGCGGAGGGCAGGCGTCGGACTTCACGATCGCGTCGACCGATTGCGTCGGCACCGATCTCGCCCCGAACGCGACGTGCCACGTCAACGTCGTCTTCAGGCCGTCGGCGTCGGGCGCGCGATCCGCCGCGCTGGTCGTCACCGACACTGCGATTGGCAGTCCGCACAGCGTACCGCTTGCCGGAAACGGCCTCGCCGTCTCGAGCACCCTGCCCGCGTCCTGGCTGGATCAGGACGTTGGAAGCGTCGGCCTCGCCGGGACGGCGTCGTACAGCGGCGGCACGTTCAGCGTGACCGGATCCGGCGCGGACATCTGGGGCACGGCCGACGCGTTCCACTACGTCTACCAGCCCATCTCGGGACTCGTGCAGCTCGTCGCGCGGGTCGACAGCGTGCAGAGCGTCAAGGCCTGGACCAAGGCGGGCATCATGATCCGCTCAAGCCTCAGTCCGTCTTCGCCTCAGGTGTCCCTCTTCGTCACGCCCGGCAAGGGCATCGCGCTGCAGTGGCGCACGGGCGACGGCTCGCAAGGCTACACGTCGAGCAATGTCCAGGCGGCCGGGACAGCACCGAAATGGCTGCGGCTCGTGCGGACGGATCCATCGATCAGCGGCGGACATGAAATGGACGCCGCGTATTCGGACAACGGCGTGACGTGGACCACGATTGGCTCGGTTTTCGTGACCATGTCCGCGGACGCCTATGCCGGGATCGTGATCAGCAGCCACGACAACAGCCAGCTCGCGACGACGACCGTCGATCACGTCTCGATCGGACCGGCCACGGCGCCGCCATCGCCGTGGAGCGAGCAGGACATCGGATCGACCGCGGTTCCCGGGTCGGCCGCGTATTCGAGCGGCGTGTTCACCCTGAAGGGATCGGGCGCCGACATCTGGGGCACGGCCGACGCGTTTCACTTCCTGTCCCAGCCGCTGTCGGGGGACGGCGCGATCGCGGCGCGGGTTGCCACTGTGCAGAACGTCAACGCCTGGGTGAAAACCGGGGTCATGCTGCGCGCGACCGCCGATCCGGGCTCGCCGTCGATCGGCGTCTACGTCACGCCGGGCAAAGGCATTGCCGTCCAATGGCGAACCGCGCAGGGTGGCACAACTCTGAGTCAGCAGGTCTCCGGCGCGGCGCCGTCGTTCGTCAAGCTCGCGCGCGCGGGCAACGCCGTCACCGCGTCGTATTCAGCCAACGGATCGACGTGGACGGCGATCACGACGGTCACGATCTCGATGCCCTCGTCGATCCTGGCGGGGCTGCCCATCTCCAGCCACGACAACACGCAGTTGGCGAGCGCCACGCTCGACACCGTCGTCGTCACGTCGGCGCCCCCGTCGCCGTGGTCGCAGCAGGACATTGGATCAGTAGCGATCGCCGGGTCGTCCGTGTATTCGAACGGCGCATTCACGCTGAAGGGATCGGGCGGCGACATCTGGGGCACGGCCGACGCGTTTCACTTCGTGTCGCAGCCGCTGTCGGGCGCCGGAGTAATCGCGGCGCGCGTCGCCAGCGTGCAAGACGTCAACGCCTGGGTGAAGACCGGCGTCATGCTGCGCACGAGCGCCGACCCTGGTTCGCCGTCGATCGGCATCTACGTCACGGCGGCCAAAGGCATCGCCGTGCAATGGCGTTCCACACAGGGGGGCACGACGGAGAACCAGCAGTTGGCAGGCGCGGCGCCGCAGTTCGTGAAACTCGCGCGCGCCGGCAACGCCATCACGGCGTCGTACTCGACCAACGGATCGACGTGGACCGCGATCACGACGGTCACGATCTCGATGCCCTCGTCCATCCTGGCGGGTCTGCCGATCTGCAGCCACGACAACACGCAGCTGGCCAGCGCCACGCTCGACACCGTCGTCGTGCAGTGACGATCGTCTTGCCATTGCTATCATCCACGTGTCCGGCATGACACGCGAAGCCTTATGACGCGGCTGCAGATCCCGCCGCACGCCCACGCCGCGCTCATCGTCGTCGATGTGCAGCGCGACTTCTGTCCGGGCGGTGCGCTTCCGGCGCCAGGCGGAGACGCCATCGTGCCGGCGGTGAACGCCTACCTCTCCGACGCGCAGGCGCTCGGCCTCCCGATTTACGCTTCGCGCGACTGGCACCCTGCCGTGACGAGTCACTTCAAACAGTACGGCGGCGAATGGCCGCCGCACTGCGTCAAGGATTCCGAAGGTGCCGACTTTCACTCGGGGCTCGACTTGCCGGCCCGAACGATCGTCATCAGCAAGGGCGAGGATCCCGGCAGACCCGGCTACTCGGCGTTCGATGGCCACACGCACGGCGGCGCGCCCCTGCTCGACGACCTGCGCGGCAAGGGCATCGACACGCTGTTCATCTGCGGCATCGCGACGGAATACTGCGTCAAGGCGACGACGCTCGACGCGCTGCGGAACCGACTGCACGCCATCGTCCTGACGGATGCCGTCGCCCCGATCGACGCCCAGCCCGGCGACGCCACCCGCGCGCTGGCGGAGATGCAGCAGCACGGCGCGCGAACTCAATAGCCCGTCGTCGAGATACAGGTTCGGGGCCTGGTGTCCCGCAACGCGACACAAACCACGCACCCGTCCAGTACACCCGGCACGCATTCGCGCTGGCGGCACGTGAGCGCTAGGTGCTGTGTTTTGTTATCGATGCGGCGAGAGGCGCTGTCGGCGGCCTCGCTGGAACGTAACTTGCGCGCTGGCCGAGCCATGTCTCTCGATGCTCCAATGCCGCTCGCCGCTGGTGCCCCACGGCCAATGCGCCGTTTCGATGTGCGTCAGGTGACGCTGCGGCAAATTGAAAACGTCAACAAAGAGCTGTGGCTGCTCCTCTCGATCTTCTTGATCGCCCTCCTGTTGAATCGGCTCCTCGACACAGAGCGGATGATCCTGAGCCTCTACACGCTGCCGACGATCTGCTCCGCGTATCTCTATGGGAGACGCCATGGCACGTTGACCGCTCTGGCGAGCGTGCTCGTCGTCGTGCTTCTGACGTTTGGACCCCAAAGTCCACTCCATAAGTCCGGGCGCACATTGAGCATCGAGGAATGGGCGGATCTTCTGGCGTGGGGCGGCATCCTGATGGTCACTGGGTACTTCATGGGTACGCTCTGCGAGCGCAAGAACACTCAATTGCGTGAAATGCGCGAAACCTATGACGGCGTGCTGATGCTGCTTCGGCACTTCATCTCGAAAGACGAGTACACCGAGCACCATTCGTATCGCGTCTCGGTGTACGCCGCGCGGATCGCCTGCCATCTTTCGCTCTCAGGGGAACGCGTCGAAGACGTGCGGGCGGCGGCGCTGCTGCACGATATCGGCAAGCTGGAAATCAGCCGCGAGCTGCTCTACCGCGCCGCGCGATTCACGCGCGAGGAATACGAAGAAATGCAGCGGCACGTAGACAGGGGGGTCGAGGTGCTGGAGACCGTCGGCGGATCGCTCAGGCGCGTCATTCCCATCGTGCTCGCGCACCACGACAAGTTCAACGGATCGGGCTACCATCCGACGCATGGTGATCAGATTCCGATCGAGGCGCGCATCATCTCGGTTGCGGACGTGTACGACGCGCTGACGAGCGATCGTCCGTACCGGAAGGCGATGTCGCCCTTCGAGGCGAAAGACATCATCCTCAAAGGCGTGGGCATCGATTTCGATCCGACGGTCGTCGAGGCGTTCGTCGCCGCATTCAACGGCGGCGAGATGGATTTCCGTACTGCAGTGGCGTAATT
>JBOGIZ010000748.1:0-2862 GCA_050747805.1 Vicinamibacterales bacterium
GCACGGCATGCAGCGCCAGCAGGGCGCCGGTGAGCGCGAAGGGCAGCGCGAACACGCTGTGGCTGAAGCGGACGAACGAAAGATACGTCTTGAAACGTGTCACAACCGGCTTCTGCCCTCAGGCGAACCTTTCAATCGACTCACGCGGTATCGAGCCATCGGATCGCGCTCGGCTCGATGCCAGACACGAGATATTCTTCCACATCGGTGATGCCGTCAGGCACCGCCACCGCAAGCAGCCTGGCGCGCTTGCCGGGTTCGATCGTGCCGAGCTCGGCTCCGAAACCAAGGGCGTCGGCGCCCGAACGCGTGGCGCTTTCCAGCAGTCGTCGTGCCGGCACACGCGGCGCCAGGCGGCGCATCTCGTGCACTTCGGCAAACACGTTCAGATCCGCGACGCTGGCCAAACTGTCGGTCCCCACTGCGACCCGGACGCCGGAGGCGTAGAAGCGCTCGATCGGCGGCCGACCGGCGCCCGTCCACTGATTGCTGCGCGGGCATGCGACGAGCGTCGCGCGCGCGTCGGCGAGGCGCGTCAGTTCGCGATCGGTCAACTGGACGCCGTGGACGGCCACAAGGCGCGGGCCGACCATGCCGAATCGATCGAGGTACTCCACCGGACCGCAGCCGGGCGGCGTCCACGACGGATTCCAGACCCCGAGCGATTCGAGAAGCGTGCGCCAGGCGCCGGAACCGTCGCGAAGAAACGCCACCTCATCGGCCGATTCGCCGAGATGCACGCTGACAGGCCCCGTCAGCGCCGGATCGTGCGCGGCGTGCCAGCGCGCGATCGACGAGAACAGTGCCGGAGCCACCGAGTAAGGCGCATGCGGAACGATCGACGGCCGCAGCGATGCCGCGGGCCTCAGCGCGAGAAGCTCGGCGTCGGCCGACGCGACGATGCCGTCGGGATCGATCGGTGAGAATCCGAGCAGCTCGCGAAACACCGCCGCGGAGAGGTCGCTCTCGAGCAGGGGCTCGTACGCGCCGAGCGTGTTCGTGATATCGCCGACGAGGCACGTACCGGCGCGCCGCGCCGCGACAATTGCGCCGCGGATCGCGGCCGCCGGCTCCGCCGACACGCTGCGCCTGAGCGCCATCAACGACGCGGCCCACGCGGGCATCGAGGCGTCAGGCGCGATCTGCCCTTGCATCCACGACAGCTCGAGGTGGGTATGCACGTTCACCAGACCCGGCAGTACGGCGACGCGGCCGAGGTCCTCGACGTCGCCGCCGGCGACCGATCCGACGTCGGAAATCGAGCCACCATCGACCGCGACGCTGCCGCCGGCAATCGGCGGCGCCGCGATGGGGAGGATCCAGGCAGCGCGGTACCGAATCATCGCAATTGGTGAATTGGTGGATTGGCGAGTTGGTGAAGTGAGTTGGTGAATTGGTGAGTTGGTGAATTGAATTGGTGAATTGGTGAATTGATCTGGTGAATTGGTGACGTGATCAGTGCTGGCGGAGTCGCTTTTCGGCGGCGCTCCGAGCCGCATACTGCCTGAGTTCTTCGGGACGCGCGGTGTCGCCGTCGGCTCGCGCGGTGGCGAGTTCGAGCTGGCGCGGTACGGCCGTCTGACGGAAGAATGGGTCGCCCAGAATCTCGTAGTGCATGTTGCGGCGCTTGGCCACGAACCCGGCGTTCTCGATGTTGCGCACGATCTCGACTTCATCCATGCAGTACGCGGCCCCGGCGGCGCGCACGACGTTTTCCTCGATCATGACGCTGCCCATGTCGTTCGCCCCGTACGCGAGACTGAGCTGCCCCACCTTCCCGCCTTGCGTCACCCACGACGCCTGCAGGCCGGGAACATTATCGAGCACGATGCGCGATAACGCGAGCATCCGGAGATACTCGATGCCCGTCGCCTCGTGTCCGCCTAATTCCGTGTGCTCGGGCTGATAGCTCCACGTGATGAAGGCGGTGAAGCCGCCCGTTTCGTCCTGCAGCGTCCGGAGGCGCGTCAGATGCTCGATGCGCTCCTCGATGCTCTCGACGTGGCCGTACATCATCGTCGCGGTGGTGCGGAGGCCGGCACGATGTGCGTCGCGCATGACGCCGAGCCACTCGTCGGCCGTCGCCTTGCCGTAGCAGTTCAGAAGCTGCCGCACGCGGTCGACGAGGATCTCGGCGCCACCGCCCGGAATGCTGTCGAGGCCGGCGGCCATCAGGCGATCGATGACCTGCGCGGGCGGCAGCCGCGTGAGGCGCGACAGGTGGATCACTTCGGGCGGCGAGAGCGCATGCAGCCGGAACGCCGGATACCGCTGCTTCACCGCACGGAACAGATCCTCGTACCATTCGATCGGCAGATCGGGATTGTGTCCACCCTGCAGGAGCAGCTGCACGCCGCCCAACGCGATCGTCTCCTCAATCTTCCTGAAGATCTCGTCGAAGCCGAGCACGTAGCCCTCGCCCGATCCGACCGGCCGGTAGAACGCGCAGAAGCTGCAGCGCGCAACGCAGACGTTCGTGTAGTTGACGTTGCGGTCGATGATGTAGGTGACGACGCCGTCGGGATGCAGGCGGACGCGGACGCTGTCGGCCAGCTCGCCAAGGAGCGGCAGCGGCGCCTCGGCGTACAGTCGCCGTGCGTCATCGGCGTCAACGCGCCGGCCGTCCCGTATTTCTTCCGCGAGTCGTGTAATCGTCATCGTTCGGCCGTCGAGGCTGCGGAGGTTTCAGAGACGGAGATCGCGGAGGGAGACGGAGGGCAACGGGACAACATTACAACGGAGGAACGTGGGAACGGAGGCGGCGCCCGTCCGCTGTTCGCGGGCCGCGCTTCGCGCGGCAGCAGGCGACAGGAAGACCTGAACACAAGCCGCCGATTGACTCACGGGCGGCTTGTGTCCAGG
>JBOGIZ010000749.1:0-2684 GCA_050747805.1 Vicinamibacterales bacterium
GCCGGCGCCGGCGCCGGCGGACCAGGCCGAGATCTCGGGCATCACCTCCAATCTTGCCTCTCTGAGCCTCGACCGCGTCATCGACGAGAAGCCGTCCGACCTGAAGCAATACGGACTCAATCCCGCCCGGGTCGAGGTCTCGTTCAAGGACGGCGGCAGCCACGCGCTGCTCATCGGCAACAAAACGCCCACGGGTACCGACCTGTACGCGAAGCTGCCCGATAAGCCGCGCGTGTTCCTGATTCCGTCGTACCTCGACGCGACATTCAACAAGTCCCCCTTCGACCTGCGCGACAAGAGCGTGCTCAAGGTCGAGCAGGACAAGGTCGATCACATCGACATCGCCACTCCGGATCAGACGATCACGCTGGTGAAGCAGGGCGAGGACTGGAAGCTGACGGCTCCGATCTCCGCGCGGGCGGATTTCAGCGCCGTCGAAGGCGTGTTGAGCGGCGTCGCGGCGGGACAGATGAAGTCGATCGTGAGCGACACCGGCGCCGACTTGAAGGAGTACGGACTCGACGCGCCGGCGCTGACCGTGCACCTCGATGCCGGCAGCGCTCAGGCGGGGCTCGCGATCGGCAAGACCGCTGGCGAGGGCGCGCTCTACGCAAAGGATCTGTTGCGGCCGATGGTCTTCACGATCGATTCGACCGTGGCCGATTCCTTGAAGAAGAGTCCCGGCGATTTCCGCGTCAAGGACCTGTTCGACGCCCGCTCGTTCAACACGACGCACGTCGAGATCGTGCGCGGCGGAACGACGATGACCTTCGACAAGCAGAACGATGCGTGGAAGGAAACGGCGCCGGCGCAGAAAACGGTCGACGCGGCCAAGATGGATGCGCTGGTCTCGGCCCTTACGAATACACGCGCGAATTCGTTCGTGGACAAGACAACGGACACGGGCCTCGATTCACCCGAACTGACCGCTACGCTCAAGTACGACGAGGGCAAACAGGATCGCGTGTTGTTCGCGCACCATGGCTCCGACGTGTTCGCGAAACGGGACGGCGACCCAGGGGCCGCGAAGATCGACTCGTCGTCGTTCGACGCGATTACGAAGGCACTCGACGCGCTGAAGTGACGGCGACGGCTGACGGCGTCGCGAGGACCACGATGATCACAAAGATCACAAAGACGTCTTTGTGGTCTTTGCCACTTCGGGATCTTTATGTGATCACCGTCGGACGTCTCGGCGTCGTGTGTGCGGTGGCGCTCCTCGTCGGGTGCGCGCACCCTGCGCCGGCCACCGCGCCCGTCCACGAAACCCGCGCGCAACGCAGCGCTCAACAGCGGCTCGTCTCCGATCTCGACCACATCTTCGGTGCGCCTGTCATGGCTCAGGGGCTCTGGGGCGTCGAGGTCCGGTCGCTCGACACGGGCCGCGTCTGGTACACGCGCAACCCCCGCACACTGATGATGCCGGCGTCGAACATGAAAATCGTGACGCTGTCGGTCGCGGCCGAGACGCTGGGCTGGGATTATCGGTTCAAGACCGACCTTGAAACGTCCGCGCCGATCGTCGGCGGCGTGCTGCAGGGAGATCTCGTCGTTCGCGGCGCCGGCGATCAGTCGATCAACAGCCGCGGAGGCCGCGCGGCCGCCCTCTTCGACGAGTGGGCCGTCGCGCTGCAGGGCGCCGGCATCACGAGCATCGCGGGCGGCATTGTCGGCGACGACAACGCGTTCGACGACGATACACTCGGAGCCGGATGGGCGTGGGACTACCTGCAGTACGACTACGCCGCGCCGGTTGGTGCGCTCGAATACGACGAGGACGTCGCTCAGCTGACGATCCGGCCGGGCGGCCGCATCGGCGATCCGGCGTTTCTCGCGTTGGCGCCCGGTTCCGGGCTCCGGCTGTTCAATCGGGCGACGACGATCGGTCCCGGCGGTCCCAACACGATTGATTTCATCCGGCACAGCAGCGACCACACGCTGGAAGTGATCGGATCGCTGCCGATCGACGCCGAGCCGTTCGATCGCGAGGTGGCCGTCGTCAATCCCACGGTCTATTTCGCGCAGGCGCTGAAGGACGCGCTCATCGCGCACGGCATCACGGTGAGCGGTGAAGCGGTCGACGCCGACGGCATCCTCAACGCGCCGCCGCCGGCGTCGCGCCGGATGCTCGTCGAATCGGTGTCGCCGCCGCTCAGCGAGATCGCCAAAGTCATGATGAAGGTGAGCCAGAACCTGTACGCCGAGACGCTGCTCAAGGCAGCCGGCGCGGCCGGCGGCGGACTCGGCACGGCGGAAGCGGGGCGCGTGGTCGCGAAGGGGGTGCTGGCCTCATGGGGCATTCCGGACGGTAGCTATGTCGAGCTCGACGGATCCGGACTGTCGCGATACGACTACGTCAGCGCCGACATGCTCGTGACGATTCTTGCGCGCATGTTCCACGACCCGAAGCACCACGACGCGTTCGCCGCGACGCTGCCCATCGCGGGACGCGACGGAACGATGGCCTCGCGCTTGAAGAACACGCGCGCCGAAGCCAACGCGCTCGCGAAGACCGGCTCGATCGCGAATGTCCGGACGGTCTCGGGCTACATCCGCACGCGCGACGGCGAGACCCTCGCCTTTTCAATGCTCGCCAACAATTTCACGATCCCCCCAAATGCCGTCACCTGGATGGCGGACGTGGCGATCGAAACGCTCGCGAACTACACGACGCATTAATATCC
>JBOGIZ010000750.1:0-1715 GCA_050747805.1 Vicinamibacterales bacterium
GTGCAGTTCCGCTTCGCCCCAGACTTCGTGCACGAGTCCGGCCGTCTTCGCCTCGTCCATCGACAGCAGCCGGCCGGTCGCCATCAGTTCGATCGCCCGCGCCTTGCCGACCAGCCGCGCGAGGCGCTGCGTGCCGCCGGTCCCGGGCAGCACGCCAAGCGCCACTTCGGGCGCGCCGAGTTTGCCCCCGTCTTTCCGCGCGATCCGGAGGTCGGCCGCGAGCGCCACCTCGAGTCCGCCGCCGACCGTATGTCCATTGAGCGCCGCGATCACGAGCTTTGGCGTCTGCTCGAGCCGGTTCAACGTTTCGTTCGCATGCAGGCAGAAGTAGTACTTGAAATCCGGATCGGCATCTTTGAGCATGCCGATATGTGCGCCCGCGCAGAAAAACTTTTCGCCCGCGCCCGTGAGGACGATGACGTGAACCGCCGGATCCATGCGCGCCGCCAGAACCGCCTCATCCAGCTCGCGCATCATCTCGTAGGAATAGGTGTTCGCCGGCGGATCATTCAACTCGATCGTGGAGACGCCATCACCCACGTAGATCTTGATTTTCGTCATCCCACTCGTCAACCGTCAATCGCCAACCAATCGCCAACCGTCAATCCGTCGATCGCCAATCGTCACTCGCCAATCCGTCGATCGGCAATCTGCACTCGCCAATCGGCAATCGGTCATCGGTCATCCTACGCTTCCGTCCGTACGTACTCAAAGTTGATGGGCAACCCCTTGATACCGCGCTGCGGGGGCGCGATGTAGTTGGCGAACTTGCCGGGCTCGTACACGGGCGACGCCATGATGCTCAGGAGATATTCGCGATCGGCGGCCGACGGGAGCCACTCGAGCTTGCGGCGTTCCCACTCCTCGTCGGACAGCTGATGGCCGAGCGGGTCGAAGTGGACCGCCGAGAACATGCCGATGCCGCGGTTGAACTTGCGGTCAGGCAGACGCAGGTGGTCGGAAATGCCGTAACGATCGAGGATCTTGTTCCAGCGGGTCACGCCATTTTGACAGTCCCCGACGTACCAGTCGCGCAGCACTTCGTTCATCGCCGTGCGCATCGGAATGTGCTTGCGCTCGATCCCCCCGTCGGACAGCATGTCGAGCTCGTACAGGGTCTCGGTGACGCTGTGATCGTCCCACTTTTCTTCGTACGCGCGTCCTTTCAGGCCGTTGGCGAAGTACGACGCCGCATTCGTCGACACCTCGTTGCCGTGCAGGTCGAGGCTCAGGCTGAACCAGATGTTGATGAACTTCTGGATCATCGGCAGATCGATCCCGCCGAGCTTCCGCACGTCTTCGGAGAAGCCGCTTTCCTTCATGAGCTGGCACGCGCGCTCGATGATGCGCGCTACCCCGGTTTCGCCGACGAACATGTGGTGCGCTTCCTCGGTCAGCATGAACCGCGTCGTCCGCGCCAGCGGATCGAGCGAGCTCTCTGACAGCGAGAGCAGCTGCGACTCGCCATCGCGGTCCGTGAACATGGTGAACATGAAGAAGTCGAGCCAGTTGTCGATCGGCTCGTTGAATGCTTCGAGAATGCGCGGCTTGTCGCGGTTGCCGCTCTGGCGCTCGAGCAGCTCCTCCGCTTCGTCGCGTCCGTCGCGCCCGAAGTAGGAGTGCAGCAGATACACCATCGCCCACAGGTGCCGCCCTTCTTCCACGTTGACCTGGAAGAGGTTGCGCAAATCGTAGAGACTCGGGCACCGCTGCCC
>JBOGIZ010000751.1:0-10339 GCA_050747805.1 Vicinamibacterales bacterium
ACCGTTATCAACGTCGGTCCTCGGTCTTCGGTCTTCGGTCCTCGGTCGCCGTTGCGCTACCCCAAGAGCCCGATGTGCACGGACGGACTGAACCCCGGAAACATCGCACTGAGATCGGTCGCCCCGAGATGCGTCGCGGCGATCTCCGAAAACACTGCCCTGAAATCCGTCGTCAGCGCGAGGTCGCGGCCTTCATACAGTTGCTCGGGCGCAAGCCCCGGCCATCTCCCGTAGACTTTCTTCCCGCGCACCGGCCCGCCAATCACGAACATCGCCCCGGCATGCCCATGATCGGTTCCGCCGTTGCCGTTCTGACGCGCCATGCGGCCGAACTCGCTCATCGTGAGCACCACCACGTCCTGCATGCCGTCGCCGAGGTCGGTCGTGAGCGCGGCGATCGAACGTGCGAAATCGTCCAGACGCTGCGCGAGCTGACCTGTCGCGCCACCCTGATTGACGTGCGTGTCCCATCCGCCGACATCCGCAAACGCGATCTCCAGTCCCACCTTGCTCTTGATCAGTTGCGCGATCTGCTTGAGGCGCTGGCCGAACTGCGACTTGGGATACTCGGCGCCGTTCTGCGCCTCGTACTGCTGAGGATCGGCCGACTTCAGCATTTTCACGGCCTCGAACATTTCCTGGCCCGTCCCGTGGATCAAATCGGCCGAACCCGTGCGATATAGCGCCTCGAGGCGCGCGACCTGGTCGCCGCCGGCCGACCGCACGGCAAACTCATTGAGCGAGTTCATCGCGACGGCGGGCGCGGAGCCTTCGAGTATGCGCGGCGTCTGCGGCGTCATCGAGACCGCCCGGAACGGCGTTGGCGCGCACTGCTCGCATGTACCCGAAGTCGCGAGATACCGGTTGAGCCACACGTCGGTCGTCCCTTTGGAATCCGGCGTGCCGCTCTCCATGTAATCCTGCGCGTCGAAGTGCGAGCGCGTCGTGCTCGGACTTCCAACGGCGTGGATCGGCGCAAGAAGTCCGGAATCCCAGAGCGGCTTGAACGGCGCCAGCGCTGGATGCAGGCCGAAGAACCCGTCGAGGTCTATTGCGGCGCCGGCGTCTGCGCCGCGCAGCGGCGTTGGAATAGCAATGGTGGGGCGCAGCTCGTAGTACGCGCGTTCGCCATGCGGCACCACCACGTTCAGCGCGTCGGCCGCGCCGCGCTGGAAGAGACAGATGAGAACTTTTCCCTTCTGCGCGAGCGGGAGTTCCATCCCCATAGCCGTACGGCGGAGAAACGACGGGCTCAACCCCATCGTGACGAGCGCGACGGCGCCGGACTTCACGAAGTATCGGCGATGCATGATGTTCTCCTATCTCCTCTGAAACTCGGGCGACCCGATTGCCAGCCCGACGATCCGCGACAGTCCTTTCACGGCCGGCTTCGGCATGGTGTCCATTGCGGCGGGCGCTGCGAGGATGGGATTCTCGCCGCTCATGAGTATCGCGCGCGTGTCCGGTGATACCCCTCCGCCGAGCAATGCTCCCACGACGCCGTCGACCTGCTGCGCGACCGGCGCGCTCGCGAGCTGTTCCGCGACCTTCCAGTTCACCGGCGAGACACCGGGAATTCTCGCCGCCGCGATCGCCATGCCAAAGTTGATGCGCGCCAGAATGGCACCGGTATTCATCCATTGGTCGCCGGTCTCCGGCCAGCCGTTGGGCGCCTGGTGACCGTAGATGGGCTCGCCGAGCGTCGCGATGGTCTGGGCAGTGCGCAGCGTTCGGTCCGGCTGCGCGCCGAGCGCGCGGAGTGCGCTGACGACCACCTCGAATGGTGACTTTACCTTGCTGCGGTACGCCGCGTGCGAGAAGAACTCCGGGCTCGTGACGATCGTGCGGACGACTTCACGGATGTCGCCGTCGGTCCGCATGAACGTGGCGGCAGCGCGGTCCACGAGTCCTGCGGGGGGCGTGTCGCTCACGAAGCGGCGCGCGAGCTTGAAGGCGATGAAGTGCGCGGTCGCCGGCGCACGGGCGACGATGTCGAGCACTTCTTCGCCGTCCTCGATGCCGCGACCGGCCGGCAGCTTGTGTCCGAGTACGATCTTCTCGCCCGCGTCGTGCATCTGCGGATTGAACGTGAACGCGCCGCCTCCCTGCTGCGGGCGCGGGAAGGTCCACCCCGTGAACGCGCGGGCGACGTTGATCACGTCCTGCTGCGTGTAGCCGCCGTCCACGCCCACCGTCTGCAGCTCCATCAGCTCGCGTCCGTAGTTCTCGTTGAGACCGCGGCGCTGCGCGTTCGGATTCGGCTTCGCGTTCTGTCCGCGACCGGCCGGCAGTGGAACGCGCATTCCGAAGGCGCCGCCGGCTCGACCGGGCCGCGCGAAGAACGCGCCGCGCCCTCGTGGGCCCCCTGGCGCCGGATGCGGTCCGTTGGGATCCACGCTCTGCCAGTTATCGAGATAGAAGAGCATGGCCGGGCTCTTCGCCGTCGCTTCGAGCAGATCGCGGAACTTGCCCAGAACGTGCGGGCGGATGACGTCGCGCTCGTACGACGTCACGTACTCCTGCGTTGCGCCCTTCTGCGCGAATACGTTGAAGTGATTGAACCAGAAGTCGGTCATCACTTCGTCGAGCTGCCGATCGCTGTACGCCGCGCGCAGAATCTTCTGTTCGGACAGCTGGAGGATGACTTCGCGCGCTTTCTGCTGCGCGGCGATCTCTTCGGGCGTCCGCGGCGGCTTGTCGCCCGCATCCGGCGCATCGGCCTTCATCGGCGCCGCGTCTTTCATCGCGAGCTGCGCCTGCCGGCGCGCTTCCTGCGCCGGCAGGTAATAGTTCTCGGCGATGTCGCTCGAACTCTTGTCCAGCGTCTCGAACGACGCAAGACGGGCGTCGACAGCGGGATCGGCGATCCGCTCTGGATGAAGCTGCTGGTCGATGTACGCGGCGAGTCCCATGTGCCGAACGCGCTCGATATCGCCCGGGCGGGGCCCGAAACCGAGTCGATTCAGGACGTGCAGAATCGTCTTGTCGTCGGGATGCTTCGGCACGGCCGAGCCCGGTTTGCTCGCCAGGAGCGCGGGCGCCGAGAACATCCCCGCGAGCGCGAGCGTGGCGAACATCGGGCGAATGAGGCCGAGATCTGGGCGTTTCATGTGACTCTTTTGTACCGACCTGCTCGTTAGACCGGCACTGCACGCCCCCGGTTTAAGCCGGGTGTCTCAGTATCGCATGCGCCGCGTTGCGCCCCGATGCGCCCGTCAGCCCGTTCCCCGGATGCGTGCCTGAGCCGCACAGGAACAGGCCGCGAATGGGCGTCGCATATCGCGCCCAACCGAGCGTCGGACGGACGACGAACAACTGATCCAGCGCAAGCTCGCCGTGAAAGATGTGGCCGCCAGTGAGCCCGTACTCGCGCTCGAGATCGAGCGGCGTGATCACCTGGCAGTGCTCGACGAGCGAGGTGAATCCCGGGGCGTATTCCTCGAGGGTCCGAAACACGATCTCCCGAAGGTCGTCGCGAGACAGATCCCAGGATCGTCGGTCGCGCAGACGGTACGGCGCGTATTGCATGTGCACTGACATGACATGACGACCCGCCGGCGCCATCGATGCGTCCGCGGCGCTTGGAAACGCGATGTCGAGATACGGAGCCGCGGAGATCTCGCCGTACTTCGAGGCATCGAACGCTCGCTCCAGATAATCGATTCCCGGACCGATCTGGAGACGCCCTGCCGGAGCCGCGTTCGTGTCCAGACCGCGGAACGCGGGCACGCCGCCGAGAGCGATATTGAGTTTCGCAACCGTTCCCGTCGATCGGTAGTTCCGGATTCGTCCAGAGAACGTCGGATTAAGATCGTTGGGATCGACGAGCTGCAGGAAGGTTCGACGCGGATCGGCGCCCGAGACGACACTTTCTGCCGGCAGCTCGCTGCCATCATCGAGCAGGACGCCGGCGACTGCCTCGTTCTTGACCAGGATGCGCTGCACGCCAGCGCTTGTGCGAATCTCGGCGCCCGCCTCGCGGGCCGCGTCCGCCATCGCCTTGGTAAGCGCGCCCGGCCCTCCGGCGACGGTGATGCTTGAACCGCCCGGCACCCGATCGACGGCGGCGCCGAGCAGCAGCAGCGCGCCGGTGCCCGCGGACCACGGGCCCATCGCCGTGCCGAAGATGCCGCGCGCCGCGATGGCGGCCTGCAGGCGATCATGTTCGAACGATTCGCCGACGAGGTCCGCGACGGCCATCTGACCCCAGCGCAGCAGCGTGAACGACGTCTTCTTGCCGAGCGCGCGAAATCGGCGCCCGGTCTTGAGCAGCTGCCAGAGTTCGGCGGCCGTGGCGCCGTCGAGCGCGGGCGGCGCAGCGTCGAGCAGCTCCCCCACGAAATGTGCCGCGCGTTGCAGCGTCGCGACGAAACCGGGATAGCGGTCGGCGTCCTTTGGCGAAATCGCGCGGATCGCGGCCACCGTGCGAGTCACATCGCGGGAAAGCGCGAGCGGCGGCCCGTCCAGCGCGAGGGCCGTCAGCGCTGGATCCGGCGCGACGAACCGCACGCCGCGGCGTTCGAGATCCATGTCGCGCACGATGTCGGAGCGGATCGGTCCGATCGCGTGCGCCAGCGTCGCGGATCGGTAGCCCGGCGCTAACGCTTCCGTGATCGCGCAGCCGCCGACAATTGGTCTGCGCTCGAGGACAAGAGGCCGCCTGCCAGCCCTCGCGAGGTAGAAGGCCGTGACGAGCGCGTTGTGGCCGGCGCCGATGATGAGGGTCTCTCGCATGTCAGGAGGTAGGAGGTAGGAGGTAGGAGGTAGAAGGTTGACGATTGACGATTGACGATTGACGGTTAGACCCTAGGAGATAGTAATTTTCGGATGTAAGCAGTGAGCATTCTGCCGACTTCGTCAGCCCGTCCACCATCCGCATCCTTTTCGAGATATCCGAGATCGGCGCACAGCACGAAATAGTAGCGAAGTTCCTCGAGCGAACCCTGCGCGATGTTCATCTGCCGCGCCTTGTCGGCTCGTCCCCGACGCTTGAATCCTTCGGCAATGTTTGCCGGTATGGAAACAGCCGCCCGGCGCATCTGAGAGACGAGACCGAAGAGTTCTTCCTTCGGCAGCTTTCTGGTCACGCCGTACACGAGGAGCACAAGAGCATGCGCCTTCTGCCACACGATCAAATCTCTGAACTCAGTTGCCGGCTGCGTCGACATCTCCGCATCCTCCTGTTTTCTCCAGCACCTTCTACCTCCTACCTCCTACCTCCAGTCTCCTTGACGATCCGCATCGCCGCATTCCGCCCCGGTGCGCCCATGATTCCGCCGCCAGGATGTGTGGCCGAGCCGCACATGTACAGGTTTTTGATCGGCGTGCGGTATTGCGCCCAACCGGGTGCCGGGCGCAGGAAGAAGAGCTGTTCGAGCGTGAGTTCACCCTGAAAGATGTTGCCTTCCGACAACCCCCACTCGCGCTCGAGATCGAGCGGGGTCACGACCTGGCGGTGCAGAATGATGTCGCGCAGATTCGGCGCATATTGGGCGATCGTGTCGACGACCGTGTCGCCGAACGCCTCGCGCCGATCGTCCCACGTGCCGTCCTTCAGGTGATACGGCGCGTATTGCACGAAGCACGACATCACGTGCTTCCCCGGCGGCGCGACCGAGGGATCGGTCAGCGACGGAATCACGATGTCGATGTATGGATGCCTCGAAAAACGTCCGTACTTCGCATCGTCATAGGCGCGTTCCATGTATTCAACCGAAGGAGAAATAGAGATCGCGCCGCGAAGATGCGCGCCGCGCCCCGGGAGGCACCTGAAGTCGGGAAGCGCGTCGAGCGCCAGATTCACCTTGCCGGACGATCCCCGGAACTTGTACCGGCGCACGTCGGCCGCGAACTCCTCCGGCAGCTGCGATTCGCCGACGAGCCTGGTGAAGGTCTGCCGCGGGTCGAGGCTCGATGCGACGACCGCCGCGTTCAGCTCGTCGCCGTTGTCGAGCACGACGCCCGCCGCCTCGCCGTTCTTCACGACAATCTTGGATACGGCGGCCTCGGTCCGGATCTCGACGCCCGCTTCCCGCGCCGCCGATGCGATCGCATTCGAGATGGCGCCGGTGCCGCCTCGCGAGAGTCCCCACGATCGAAACGCACCGTCGATCTCTCCCATGTAGTGGTGCAGAAGGACGTATGCCGTTCCAGGCGAACGCACGCCGAGGAACGTGCCGATGATGCCGGACGCCGACATCGTCGCCTTGAGGACGTCGGTTTCGAACCACTGATCCAGAAAATCGACGGCGCTCATCGTCATCAACTGAATCTGGTTGTACTTGTCCTGATCGGAGAGCGCCTGAAACCGGCGGCCGAGAAAGAGCAGGTTCCTGAGGCCGGAGGGCCTGAGCGACGTCGGATCGGGCGGCGTCATCGTGAGGATTGGCTTGACGAAGCGGCCCATCTCGACCATGGCCTTGCCGTACTCCTCGTACGCTTCCGCGTCCACGCGCGAGTGCCGCGCGATCTCGCGCCGCGTCTTCGCGTGATCGTTGACGCGCCACAAGTAATCGCCGTCTGGCATCGGCGTGAAGGTGCCATCAAGCGGAAGAATCTCGAAGCCGTGGCGAGGCAAATCGAGCTCCCGGATGATTTCCGGCCGCAGCAGCGAGACGACGTAGGAGCAGACTGAATACTTGAAGCCCGGATAGATCTCCTCCGTCACGGCCGCGCCGCCGAGGACGTGCCGGCGCTCGAGCACGAGCACTTTCCGCCCCGCGCGCGCAAGATACGCGGCGCTCACGAGCCCGTTATGGCCGCCGCCGATCACGATCACGTCGTAGGCTGACATGGCGTCAATGCCGGATGCTGAATGCCGAATGCCGAACCGCGAGAACGGAGAGAACGAGGAAAACCCGAGAACGGCGCTGTGCTACGCGAGGCCCGCCGAGCGGGTTTCGTTGCCGAGCAGGAGCGCGTGCAGGTGGGCGGCTGAGGCCGTTGACATGAAGGCGCTCATTATAATGCAGCCATGCCGATTGGAACCGCCGTCCACGAGCGCACGTTCGCGCTGTGCGAAAGCCTGAATTACCGCGAGTGGTCGGGCTACTACGCGGTCAGCGCGTACGAGACGCACCACGAACACGAATACAACGCCATCCGCAACGCGTCGGCGCTCATCGACGTCTCGCCGCTGTTCAAGTACCTCGTCACCGGACGAGACGCGGCGCGGCTCGTCGATCGCGTGATTACGCGTGACGTCTCGAAGATGACGGTCGGACAGGTCTTCTATACGCCCTGGTGCGACGAGCACGGTAAGGTCATCGACGACGGAACGGTCTCGAGGCTGGACGCGCAGACATTTCGATGGACCGCCGCGGACCCGAGCCTGCGGTGGTTCCGGCAGAATGCCGAGGGACTCGACGTCACGGTCGACGACATCTCTGAAGAGGTCGCCGCGCTGGCCCTGCAGGGCCCGACGTCCGCGCGGCTGCTGCGCGCACTCGGCGCCTCGATCGAGGAGCTGAAATATTTCCGGGTCACCAGCGGCACGATCGCCGGCGTGCCGGTCGACATCTCGCGAACCGGGTATACGGGCGATCTCGGGTACGAGATCTGGATGCCGGCGGAACGCGCGATCGATATCTGGGACGCACTGATGGATCTCGGGCGGCCGTTCGACATCAAGCCGGCCGGAATGCTGGCGCTCGACGTCGCGCGCATCGAAGCCGGACTGCTGCTGATCGAGGTCGATTTCTTCAGCTGCCGAAAGGCGATGATTCCGGCCCAGACGTACACGCCGTACGAAATGGGGCTGGGACGGCTGGTGAATCTCGACAAGGAGAGGTTCATCGGCCAGCACGCGCTCCGCGACGAACACCAGCGCGGCGCGGCGCGGCAGGTGGTCGGTCTCGAGATGAATTGGGACGACGTCGAGAAGCTGTACGACGCTGCCGGACTGGCGCCCACGGCGCCCGCGACGGCATCGCGCGTTGCGGTGCCGGTGTATCGCGACGGCCGGCAGGTCGGCAAAGCCACATCGACGACGTGGTCGCCTGTGCTGAAGCGCATGATCGCGCTCGCGACCATCGATCGGCCGCATTACGCCGACGGCACCGATCTGCAGATCGAAGTGACCGTCGAGGCCGTCCGCCACCGCGTCGGCGCGCGCGTCGTCAAGACGCCGTTCTTCAGTCCGGCACGAAAGACGAAGACGCCGCCGGAGTAACGGCCAACGCGCCAGCGGCCGAAAGTCACGCCCGCGGGTTTTCCGCCGCCCGCTCGTGAAACTGCACGATCAACCGGTCGAAGGCGTAAAGCAGATCTTCGCGATTCGAATACGGCCCCGGCGTGTAGGCGCGCGACGAAATGCCGGCCTGCGACAACTCGCAGACGTGCCAGTCCTGCCGGTTCGTCATGTCCCAGAATTCGACGCAGTCCGAGGGATCGAACCGCTCGCGCGCGAGTTCGGACGGCTGGAAATGCCACTCGCACACGTTGACCGTGCGGTCGGGCGCCTGCGGCCAGAGCGTGTGCGTCAGCATGTAGTCCGGATGCAGGCTGAGGAGCAGATTGGGAAAGATCGCGTAGTAGTACACGCGCCGGCGGTCTTCCGGCGCGAGCGCGGGAAGAAACGTTCGCGGGCACGTCCCATCCATCGACAACGTCTCCACGCCCGGGCGCAAGTCCATTCGGCCGCCCATATAGGTCGGGTGAAGCGGCTCGTTTTCCCCGCTCAAGTAGTGCGACAGCTTGTTGAGGGCCGGATGCAGATTCGGACAGTGCAGACACTCGTTGTAGTTCTGCACGATCAGTTTCCAGTTGGCCTTCACGTCGTACACGATGCGCCGGCCGAGGCGGAGGCTTTCCATCTGCCACGGCCGAAACTTTCCGACGAGCGCGCCCACCTGCGCCGCAAGCGGCGCCGGCCGGTCGCCGAGGTTCAGAAAGACATGTCCGTCCCACTCGTCCGCGTGCACGCCGCGCAGCGGATAGTCCGATTTCTGGAAGTGCGGGACTTCATCCATGTGCGGCGCGCCGATCAGGCGCCCGTCGAGGTCGTAGGTCCAGGCGTGATACGGACACTGAATGCTGCCGGCGAACTGTCCCGACAGCTCGTCGCACAGCCGCGTCCCACGATGCCTGCACACGTTGTGATGTGCGCGCACGGCGCCACCGGCGCTGCGCGTCGCGATGATGCTGAAACCGTTCACCTCGCGGACGACGAACTGCCCTGGACGGGAGATCTCTTCCGATCGACCCGCGTAGAACCACATCGATCCGAACAGGCCATCGAGCTCGCGCTGGAACATCGCGCGGTCGACGTAGTAGCGCGCCGGCAGCGTCGTGGCGCCTTCGGGCATCGCGTCGCGCGGTTTATTGGTCACCGACGGCTCGCTCATCGAAGATTCATGATACAACCGCGCTGAACATGAGATTCCAGGCGCTCACGTTCGTTGTGGTATTCGCGGCTGCGGTACCTGCGTTTGCGCAAACGAGTGACGCCGGATACGCAGATTCGCTGTCGCCGTCGCTTGCCTCGGTCGCGAAAGCCATGCATGCGACGATCCGGCGCAACCTTGCCGAGGCGGCGGAACAGATGCCCGCGGACGAGTACGCCTTCCGGCCGACGCCGGACGTCAGGACCTTCGCGCAGCTCATCGGCCATGTCATCAATGCAAACTATTTCTTCTGTTCACAGGCTGCTGGCGATAAGTCGCCGTCATCGACCAACTATGAGGGCACCTCCGATAAGGCGGCGTTAGTCAAGGCGCTCGACGATGCGCTTGCGTATTGCGATCGGGTGTACGCGGCGACGACAGATGCTTCCTACAATCATCCGGTCACAATTGGACCCGGGGTCGGCATGGGCGCAGCGAGGACCGTTCGTGGTGCCGTGCTGATGTTCAATGTGGCGCACAACAACGAGCACTATGGCAACATCGTCGTGTACATGCGGCTGAAAGGACACGTGCCGCCGTCCACCGCGCGCGTGCGGAAGCCCGGGAAATAGATCGCCGCTCGCCTTTCACGGGCTGGCCGGCTCCCCGTCCATCGGAATCTCGAGCACGCGATACGTCCACACGCCAATCGCAAAGGCGATCGGCATCAGGAGCGCGAACGCGAACAGCAGCGCCGCCGCGGCGGTGGTCCACCATCCCGGAGGCAGCAGGAGATCGAGCAGCGGGATCACCAGAATCGTGAGCGCGCCGCCCGCCAGCTGACTGATCAGCATCCAGAACGTCGTCACGCGCGCTGCCACGATGCCGGCGCGCTTGGCGGTCTGCCATGACTTGTAGAGCGACAACAGACCCGCGAACGGAATGACGACGCCGACGAGGACGATGAGCGGCAGGACGCCAACGACCAAGAGAGACACGCTGACAGACGCGAAGGC
>JBOGIZ010000752.1:0-8274 GCA_050747805.1 Vicinamibacterales bacterium
GTCCTGGACACGACCGGGGCCGCCCTTCATGGCGTCACGGTCACGGTCGCCGCAACCGATGGCGTCAAGCGGACGGCGATGACAGATGGCGTGGGCGCGTTCGCATTCGACGGTGTCCCACCTGGCCGCTACACGGTGACGGCGGCGCTGCAGGGGTTCGCTCCGCAGTCCGCCGGGGTCGTTGTCAGCCGGCGGACCCCGAAACCGCTGACGCTGACGCTGCCACTCGCTGGGATGCACCAGGAAATCACCGTCACGGGCGGGACGCCGCAGGTGGCCACGAATCCCTCGGCCAACGCGAACGCGATTTCCGTGACGCAGTCCACGATCGATAGCCTTCCGATCTTCGACGACGACCCGGTCGCGACGCTCTCGGCGTTTCTCGACGCCGGCGCGGTCGGAACAGGCGGCGCCACGCTGCTCGTCAACGGCATGGAGGTCAACAGCCTGGACGTCAGCGCCTCGGCGATTCAGCAAATCAAAATCAATCAGGATCCCTATTCCGCGCTGTACTCCCGGCCCGGCCGCGGCCGGATCGACATCATCACGAAGCCGGGATCGCAGCAGTTCGACGGATCAGGGAGCGTCATCGCGCGCGATGCGCGCCTGAACGCGCGAAATGCGTTCGCGACGGTGCGTCCGCCCGAGCAGCGGCGCATCGCCGACGGCTATCTCGGCGGCCCGCTTGGCGACGGTCGCCACACGTCGTTCATGGCGTCGGTGAAAGCTGACAGCCGCGACCAGCAGGCGATCGTGTTCGCGCTCGGGCCGAACGGTCAGATCCGAGACAACGCGGCGGAGCCCTACCGGCATCTGCTTGCGAGCGTGGCGATCAACCATCAACGCGGCGCGTCGACGATCTCGATCCGCCCGTCGTACGAGCAGGAGCAGGAGACGAGCGGCGCCGGCGGGACTACCCTCGCCTCGGCCGCGACGACGTACTATCACCGCGAGATCGACCTGACCTACAACCAGCAGACGGTCCTGCGGCCCACGCTGCTGAACCAGTTTCGCATGCTTGCCGGGCAGGAGCTGGAGCCAAGAACGAGCGTTTCGGCGGCGCCGGGCCTCGTGGTCAACGGCGCCTTCACGGGCGGGGGCGCGCAGGTCGATCTGCGCCGGACTGAGGCGCACATCCAGCTCTCCGAGAATCTCGCCCTCACGCGCGGCCAGCATTTTTTGCAGGTCGGCTTCCAGATTCCAGACTGGAGCCGCCGCGGGTTCTACGACCGCAGCGGGTTCGGCGGGACCTATTCTTTCGCGGATCTCACCGCGTACGAAGCCGGGACGCCTTACGCCTTCACCGAGCGGCAGGGCAATGGCGACGTCGTCTGGGTCGAGAAGGTCCTGGGGTTCTACGCCAACGACGACTGGGAGCTCGGGTCCCGTGCCACGCTCTCGGCTGGCCTGCGCTACGACTGGTCGAACTACTTTCACGATCACGACAATGTCGCGCCGCGGCTCTCGTTCGCCGTCAAGCCGACCGGCGGTAATTTCACAGTGATTCGGGGCGGAGCCGGCCTCTTCTACGACAAGGTCGGCCCGTTTCCTGTGATCGACGTGATGAACTACCGGCCGGGCGGCATCCAACAAGTGCTGTTGGCGAATCCCCCGTACCCCGACCCGTACGCGGGCGGTGCGAGCCTCGCCACACTCCCGCAGAGTACCGCGCAGTTCGCCCCCGGCATCCAGGTGCCGTGGACGCTCGAGTACAGTGCTGGCGTCGAGCAGCAGCTCTGGAAAACCGCGACGTTGTCAGTGATGTACGACGGGGCGGACGGCACGCTCTTTCGATCGCGCGATCTGAACGCCCCGCTTCCGCCGCTGTACTTGGCGCGGCCGAATCCCGCGTACAGCACGATCCAGCAGATCGATTCGACGGCGCGGCAGCAAAGCAACGCCATCGAGGTGACCCTCCGCGGCCGGATTGGCACTCTGTTCAACGGGCAAGTGCAGTATCGCCTCAGTCGGGCGATGAACAACGCAGGCGGATGGAGCTGGTATCCCGCAAACGACTACGATCTGTCCGGTGAGTGGGCGCGTGCCGACTTCGACAGGCGTCATCGCCTGATGCTGCTCGGCGGCATGACGCCCGGGAGAGGATTCAACGTGGGTGTCAGCCTCCAACTCGAGAGCGGCGCGCCGTACACGCTGCTGCTCGGCCAGGACATCTACAACAACGGTCGCGGCAACGCGCGGCCGGCTGGCGTCCCGCGCAACAGCTTGCAGGGGGCCGGTCTCGCCGATCTCGACGTCCGTGTCTCGCGCGATTTCCACCTTGGCGGGAGCGGAGACGCGGCGCGCGTGCTGACGATCGGGCTGGACGCGTTCAACGTGCTCAATACGGTGAACTACACCAACTACGTCGGCGTCATCACCTCCCCGCTCTTCGGACAGCCGGTCAGCGCCAGCTCGCCACGTCAACTCCAGGTCTCCGCGCGCGTCACGTTCTGATCGGATTGCTCCGGCACTCTCTGGCGCCATGTCGCCCGCGCGGTGATGTGACTTCAGATGGCTTCGAGGCTACGCCTTTGAGAATAGGCGTCGAAGAGTGTGTGAAGACTGTACGCTGTGACACCGAGCTGTCGGTCTCCCTTGATACTGAGCACACCAGGTGAAAGGCGCCTTGTGCCTGACCGCTATCGCGACTCGATACTTAATGAGATAGAAAAGCCGGCGGCCGTTACCCTGCTCAGCGGCCGAGCAGCGCCGCCTTTGACGGGATCTGGCCAGCCAGCTCGTCCGCGATCGCGACGGCGGCACTCGTCACACTGGCATTGACCTGTCCATTGGCCTTCTTGAACCGCACCGTGACGGCCCCGACGGGCGCCCCGGTCTTATCATGAAGCGGCACGGCCACATCAAACTCGCCGCCTTCTTTTCCAACGTGCGGCTTGCCCGTTCTGATGGGCGCGCTGTCGTCCGCTTCGCACGTTTCGCCGACGTCAGACTTGTCGCTCGACGCGACGACGGTGCAGCGGCGCCCTGACGGCACCGCAATGCCGATCTCGTCGCTCTCGGGATGGGCGGCGAGGGTCTTATCGACGAGAGTTTGCGCGAACCGGTGGGCAGACGGTTGAGCTGTCTTCGCTTGTGTTTCTTGCGCGTTGCCGGACAAGCCGACGAAGGTGAACACCGCGGTTACGCCGAGCACAACCCACCGGGGCTCTGATACACACGTCATCGTCTCCTCCTCTGGAATGCGCGAAGACTCGTCAGTCGTGACCGTACCATCCGAATGATGAAGGTCCCATGAGTCTCCGCGTGGTCATCGACCGTTCATCTGCCCCGTATCAGAATGTCGGGTGGTCAATCCAAAGGAGGCTGAAATGAGACACGCATCAATCGCTGCGGGGACGCTCGTGATCGCCACCTTGGCCGTGTGGAGCGCACTCGCCGCAGCCGTCGCCTCCGCACCTCGGATGGAAATACAGGGGTCCGCCGGGTACAGCGTGCGCCTCCTGTCACTCCCGGACAACAACACCGGCGATGTGTCGATGGACTACATCACCTATGACGCCGCGACGAACACGGTGTGGGTACCTGGCGGCAACACGGGCGCGGTGGACGTCGTGGACGTGGCCACCGGCAAGGTCCGTCAGATTTCCGGCTTCGCGACCTCCTCGATGCAGGCTCGAGGCGCGACGCGCGTCCTTGGCCCGACGGGCGTGAGCGTCGGGGACGGTGTGGTGTACATCGGCAACCGCGGGGACTCGAGCGTCTGCGCGGTCGATGCGCGAACGCTGGCGCGCAGCACCTGCGGCACGCTCGATTCGATGCCGGATGGCGTCGCGTACGTGGCGCCGACGCACGAGGTCTGGGTGACAACGCCGCGTGACACGTCCATCCGCATCCTTGATGCGAAGACGCTCAAGCAGAAAGCGACGCTCACCTTCGAGGGCAATCCCGAAGGCTATGCCATCGATGCCGATCGCGGTCGCTTCTACACGAACCTCGAAGACAAGGATCGGACGCTCGCGATCGACCTGAAGACGCACCAGACGGTCGCGACGTGGATGCCCAACTGCGGCGAGGAGGGACCGCACGGCCTTTCGCTCGACGCCGCATCAGGCCACCTGTTTCTCGCGTGCAGCACGCTCGCCGAGGTGCTGGACGTTGCGCACGACGGCGCCGTGTTGTCGAAGGTCGACACCGGCAATGGCGTGGACGATCTGCATTACTCGCCGTACACCCACGAGCTGTATGTCGGCGCGGCCCAGGCCGCGACGCTGACCATTGCGCGCGCGGACCGAAAAGGCCAGCTGTCCGTCGTTGCGAAGGTGCCGACGCATCAGGGGGCGCGCAACGCGACGGTGGCGAAGAACGGCGCAATCTACCTGGCGCACTCACGGGCGAAGTTGCCGGCGCTCGTGGTCGTGACGCCACCGCGGAAAGGATAGGCCGCTACGCCGTCGTTCGATTCAGGCGATGGCCACGATGCGATTGAAGGCCGGAGATTTTGTCATCTGGGAAAGGCCCGATTCTTCGGTCTGCGCGTTCTGTCGAATCCTTCGCGATGACGAGTGGCCCGGGTACTGGGAATCAGGCGCGAACGCCGAGGCCGAGCGCAAGGCAGATGTGACCTTGGCGCACACCGGCGGCACCCTTCACATCTTGCGGCAGCGCGAGGATCCGTCGAAATGATCGGGCGCTCGCGCGATTGAGTGGTCTTGGCTGTGCGAGCAGGGGAACGTCCAATCGTTGCAGCGTAGGCGATGGCCGAACCACGGGAGCGCGCGACCGGTGTTCGCGTCCCCGTCAGTGGACATCAGTATCCTGACGAGTGGACGGACGTGCCTTACCTGGGCGGATTGCGTCGCGTGCCGGCGCGAGACGAGCAACTCGTGGTCGGCCGGGCCGGCAGGCGGGATGGAACATGTGTGCGCCGCTCGTCGAACGCGCCGCCCGCGGGCAAATTCTTTGCAGCCCGTCGCCATTCGACATCTAGCGCGATGCCTGCAAAAGAGAACGGCCAGCCATGTCCCCTCCCCAGTCGGCGCCACTTTTGCGCCAGAGCCTGCCACGTCGCGTCGCTGGCGGCGCTCGGCAATCTGCTGACCGCGTGCGGGGGCAGCCCAACGGGGCCTGGCGGCCTCGGCTCAGCGCTTCCGGTCGTGAACGCCTCTTCGGTGGGCGGCCAGGTGACCGTGACGATCGACTCCGGCTCACCGCTGGCCGGCGTCGGAAGCGCCGCCCTCGTGCAATCGTCGGCCGGAGATTTTCTCGTCGGCCATACGGCCCAGAGCACGTTCGTGGCCCTGACAGCGATGTGCACCCATCAGGCCTGTACGGTCACCAATTTCGCGAATGCGCTCTATATCTGTCCTTGCCACGGTTCCGAATACGACATGAACGGGAAGGTGGTGCAGGGACCGGCCACTGCTCCGCTGCGGGAGTACGTCACCACATTCAACGCTCCAACCCTCACGATAACCACATGAGACGCACAACGCTCAGCGGCACGTTGTTGCTGGCCATGCTGATTCCGGCGGTCGCCGCGGCCGCTCCCGCACCAGCCTTCCAGCCGGGGGCGCCCGGACGCAATGTCTGGCGGATCTGCTGGATGGAGCCGTGCGTCCCGACATCCGCCGAGACGACGTCGACGGTGCACTTCGAGGTGCCCTCGGATCTTCCGGCGCTCACCGCAGCGGACAAGGGCGCCGCACAGCGGCGTCCGATCGCGATCGAGTACAGCCACGCCTATCAAGTGCGGTTGAAGATCCACAAGTACGCGAGCTTCGCGACGCTGCCGCTCTTCGCCACCGAGCTTGCGCTCGGCCAATCGCTGTACACGAACACGCCGGCCGATCGCGGCGACGCGCGCAAAAGCCTGCACGCGTTCCTCGGCGCCAGCATCATCGGTCTGTTCGGGGTCAACACGGTGACGGGCGCGTGGAACCTGTTCGGCGAGGGACGCAAGGATCCGCACCACCGGACGCTGAAGCTCGTGCACGGTCTCCTGATGATGGCCGCCGACGGGGGCTTCGTCGCGACGGAGATGTCGGGGCCGAACAGCCGACGGCCCAGCGAAGCGCTCACCTACGAATCCGACAAGGCATGGCACCGCGATCTCGCGATTGGGTCGATCAGCGTCGCCACGGTCGGGTATCTGATCATGCTGTTCGGCAACCGCTGAACGCCGCATGCTGCAGCACGCCATCGATGCCTGGGCCTCGATCTACGCGAACCACGCCGCGCTGCGGACGACGATCGAGTTTCTGCATGTGGGCGGATTGCTCGGCGGGGGCGGCGCAGCGATTGCCGCCGACCGCGCGACCCTGACGCGCCATCGTCCCGACCTTGCGGACTGGCTCGACTCGTTCCACACGACGCATCGAATCGTCCTGGCGGGGATCGTGGTCATTCTCGCAAGCGGCGTGCTCCTGCTCGCGGCTGACGTGGACACGTACTTTCATTCGAAGGTCTTCTGGGCGAAAATGGGACTGTTCGTCCTGCTGCTGCTCAACGGTGCGCAACTCATGCGCTCGGAAACGGCGGCACGCGGCGGCGACGAACGTGCCCACAGACGCCTGCGGACCCTGGTCGGCGTCAGCCTTGCGCTCTGGTTTCTGATTACCCTGGCAGGCGCCGCGCTGCCCAATATTTCGTAAGGACCCGATGGCTCGACCTCTTTCCTGTATCTCCTGCGATCGCGATCGCGAACCTCCGACGCGCCGGCAATTTCTCGAAACCGCCGGCGGCTGCATCGCCGGCGTCGTGGCCCTGATGGGCCTGTCGGCGGCGGATGTGCTCGCATTGCCCGTCCGCACCATCTCCGGCGAACGTTCCCCCACTGGCGCGGAGGAGAAACGCTACCCGATTCCGACAGGCGACAGTGTGAACGTGGATCATACGGAGTCGCTGATCGTCGCGCGCGTGCAGGGGCACCTGTACGTGTTCAACCTCGCGTGCCCGCATCAGCAGGCCGCGGTGAAATGGTTGCCGCAGGACCGCCGCTTCCAGTGTACGAAACATGGTTCGAAGTACACGCCGCAGGGTGTGTACATGTCAGGGCGGGCGACGCGCAACCTGGATCGGTTCGTCATCCGCCGCGACGGCGGTTCGGTGCTGGTCGACCTGGACCACGTGATTCAGAGCGACAAGGATCCGGCGGGCTGGGCAGCCGCGACCATCCCCGTCAGCTGACGCCGTGCGACGCGTCCCCGCTGGCCCGGTGGATTCGCCGGAGGCTTGGCCGGCGTCCAGGTAATTTCGATATCCCGCTGAATTGCAATTCCGCGTCGGGCTCCCAAACGCCCACGCGCGCGCGCCGCGGCGCAAGCCGCGCGATTTCTCGCCGCCGTCGCGGGCAGCGTTCTTGCCTCGCGGCACCTGCACGTGCAGGCGTCAGTCCGAGAACCGCCGCTTCCCTCTTGCGCGATTTGGTGCTCGGCGCGTGCGCTCTGAATGCTCCAGGATGGGGCGGCCGGCCACCATGTCGAGCAGCAAGGCCCGTTCACCGGGAGGTGTCTGCGCCAATCTCGTATCCCAGTCGTCCACGATGATGCGCATCTCGTGTCGGAGCGCCGTGAGTTCCGCCAGACGGAGGTCGAGGGCCGCCAGGCGCTCGCCGATGAGTGTTCGGACGCGCTGACATGGTACGCCGCCACGCTCGCGCTGTCTGAGGGCTGAGGCCAGTTCTTTCAACGAGAACCCGACCACGAGCGACCGCTGGATGAGGCGAACACGTTCGATCGCGGCCGGCGGATAGCGACGATAACCTGCGGGCGTCCGCGTCGTCCCCGACAGCAGCCCAAGTCGCTCGTAATGCCGGAGCGTGTCCGTGCTGACGCCAGCGGCGGCGGCAAGCGCGCGCGGACCGATCCACGTCTTGATCACGGCCGCTTCGTCACCGTCATCGAGTCTCCGGTGCGATGTTCTTTGATCTGATACGCCAAGAACGCATGGAGCGCCGCGAGGGCGTCCCGATCGGTTGTCACGATGTTCACGCGGCCGCCGGCCGGCGTTTCGACATAAGTGTATCGGACGCGGTCGTTCCGCGTGGTCAACACGTCGATCCCCGGCACGTCCTCCGTATCGTGCACGAGCATTGGGGCGTCGAAATCCCCCGTGCCAAACATCATCGCGATGTGCGGGAGGTGCCTGCGAATGCCGTCACGGTCTTTCGTATCAGCGGCATCCTTCACCGAGATGTCGAGGGCGCCGCCGTCATCGTAGAGATAGAAGTGGTGGGCCGTCTTGGCTTGGTCGAAGCCCATCACCATCGCGCCGTGGTCGTTCATGCCTTGGTGCGGGTCTTGCGCGGGGACGAGT
>JBOGIZ010000753.1:0-1545 GCA_050747805.1 Vicinamibacterales bacterium
CGTTGAGCAGCGCGACGATGTCCTCGCGGACCGTGTTGAGACGCATCCCCTTTTCCATGAGGATGGTCGCCGCGACGGAGCGCTCCTCGCGCAGGATGCCGAGCAGCAGGTGTTCGGTCCCGATGTAGTTGTGGAGGAGACGGTCGGCCTCTTCGGCCGCGAACTGCAGCACGCGCTTGGTTTCCGCGCTGAACGGAATCTCGACCGACGTCGAGACCTTCTCGCGGAAGACCGTGCGGCCTTCGATTTCCTTTCGAATGCTTTCCAGGGAGAGGTGCGAGCGCGCGAAAATCCGGCTCGTCAGCCCCTTGCCCTCGCGAATCAGGCCAAGAAGAAGATGCTCGGTTTCGATCGAAATGCTGCCGAGCTGCGAAGCCTCGTAGCGTGCGAAAAACAGCACGCGCCGCGCGCGTTCCGTGTAACGTTCGAACATCCAGGTTTCCTATGAGTTCGACGCATTATACGGCAAAGGTTTGCGACTCGCCAGAGGCTTTCTCGCCGTAAGTGCGTGGCTGTGTAAGAGTTACTTGCCTTGATCTCTAAGACGGTCGTTCAAGGTTCGAAGGTTCGGAGTTCGGGGTTCAGGGCCGGTTCGGGGCTCCACGGGGGTTGGTTGGTTCGCGTTCAAGGTTCCCCTCATGTTTCCTGATGAGGGGTCGCGTCGGCGCCGTAGACTGTACGTGTGCGGGCGAGCGTTCGCGGCGTCCTCGTACTTGTCTCGGTCCTGATCGTCGCCTGCGGCGGCGCCAGCGTCGTCTCGCCCACGACCGTCGCATCCGTTGTGACGCTGAATTCCGGCCCCTACACGCTGACGCTCGCGGATGCGGCGGGACCTCTGTGTGCGAACGGCGTCTGCGCGGCCGTCATGGAGTGCGCCGGCACGGGCGGGCCCAGCGCGCAGTCGGACACCATCGCGGTGACTGTCCAGCGCGCCGGCGACACTGTCGACGTCACGCCCGCCTCTGGTGACTCGCTCCGCCTCTCGCTCCAGATCAGCGGGACATCCGTGACCGGCACTGCGTCCGGCGCCACAACCGGCGCCTCCGGATTGCCGATTGCGGCTTCCGGAACGGTCAGCGGCGGTCCTGGAGGACTGACCGACGGCGCCTCCGGAGATCTGAACGGTCAGCTGACGATCGGATCGACGTCCTGCTCCAGCACGGCCCACATCTGGCGTCTCGCGCCCCGGTAAGCGCAAGCTGCAGCGCCAGACTGATCAGCCTTGGAATGCACCCGCGCGCGAGACGTCCGTTCACGGAAGCGCCAACCGCCGCATGATCGCCTGGAACCGCGGTTCGGCGCGGAGCGAATCGAACATCGGCTCCACTTTCAAGTACACGAGCAACCCCGAGTGCGCGTCGCAGGCGCGCTCGAGCCAGTCGAGCGCCTCGGCTGACCGGCCGAGGGCCACGATCGGGAGCGCGAGATCGTACGAGGAGGCCTCTCCGCGCCGGTACCGGCGCTCCAGATCGTGCAGGAGACGTTCGGCGTCCCCAATACGGCCGGCGCTTGCGTAGATGTGGCCCAGCACGGATCGCATCAGAC
>JBOGIZ010000754.1:0-2516 GCA_050747805.1 Vicinamibacterales bacterium
GCCGACGCCCGCGCGCGGCGGCGGAGCCACGCGCGTCGGCGTGCTCGGCCAGCTCGACCCGACCGTGATCGAGGCGCGGGGATTCCCGCCGCGGGATCCGCTGTACGGCGTCGAAATCGATCTCGACGCCGCGGCCGCGGTCGGTTCCCGCGGCGAGATGCGCGCGGAATCGCTGCCGAGGTTCCCGTCGATCGTGCGCGACGTGTCAGTGCTCGTCGAGGATGCCTTGCCTGCGGCGGCGGTTCGTGGCACTATCCGGTCGGCGGCTCCCGCAACGCTCGAGCAGATCGTCGAGTTCGATCGGTATCTCGGCAAGGGCGTGCCGGAAGGCCGCGTCAGTTTATCGCTCCGCCTCACCTTCCGCTCGTCCGAGCGCACGCTCACCGACGCGGAAGTGGATCAGGCGATGACGGCCATCGTCCATGCGCTCGCGTCGGCCCACGGCGCAGTGCGAAGGTAGGAAGGAATCGCGGTTATGGTAAAAGCGGCAGTGGCGACGCAATCCGTGGATTTTCAGGCGATCGATCGGCTCGAGGAAAAGCTCCGGCTGCTGCTCTCGGCGTTGGATCGCGCGCGGGCCGAGCACGGCCGGGCGGTGGAAGAAAACGGACGCCTCCGAGCGGAGCTCGACGCCGCCCGCGCCCGGATCAATGAGGCCGAAGGCGCCGGCACGGAGCTCACGCTGCTGCGCGGCGAGCGCGAGCAGATCCGCGAGCGTGTCAACGACATGCTCAAGCAGATCGACGCACTGAATCTGTGATTCGCGATACGGGATTCGCGATGCGGGATGCGCGATGCGGGATTCGCGATGCGGGATGCGGGATTCGGGATTCACGGATGAGGGATGAGGGATAAGGGATGGATGAGCCACGCCTCGTCACCGTCGAGATCAACGGCCAGCGGTATCCAATCCGCAGTCAGCTTGATGCGGCATACGTCGCCGAGCTGGCGATCTACGTCGAACAGAAGATGCAGCTGGCGGCGCGGGAGTCGCCCGCCGGCGATTCTCTCAAGATCGCGGTGCTCGCCGCGCTCAATATCGCGGACGAGTGCTTCCGGGCCCGCGAGGAAGGCGCCGACCAGCAGGCCGACCTCGTGTCGCGCACGCGCGACCTCGAACGGATGCTGGATCTGGCGCTCGAAAGCGCCGGTGTGGGCCAGGAAACCGACGGGGGGTCCGCGCTTGCTCGGACCGCGGGTTCATTCTAAGATCCCACCTGGAGTTTTCGAGTTCCCTGCTTTGCTCGTGATGGTCCGGAGGCTCGGTTTGAGCCAATGCTCCATCTAAGTGAATCGCCACGCCGCGCCGTGTGCATGCCTCTGCTCGAGGAAGCCTGACGCGCGGTTTAAACAGCGGTTCCACCTGCTTCTGCAGGTTCAAACGACCTCCCCACACGGCAAAGCGGGGTCTTATTCCTACAATCAGACGCCGGCCCGACCTGTCGCGCGCGGCGGCGGTCGGAGCCGTCGCTGCAGCAGATAAAGGACACGCGATGGGTTCCTCAGCCGTGTACCTCATCAACGCCGCGATCAGCGGCGCGATCGCCGTCGCCGCGCTGACGTGGTGGATCGCCAGCCGCCGGCGGGTCGCCGCCGACATCGTGGGACGCGCCGATGAACAGGCCCGCCAGCTTCGTGAACACGCCGGGCGCGACGTCGACAGCCTCAAGAAGGAAGCCGCGATCGAGGCGCGCGAAAAGGCCCACGACCTCATCTCGCAGGCCGAGCGCCAGGCACGGGACCGGCGGCAGGAAATCGGCGGCCTCGAGCAGGCGCTCGCCGACAAGACGCGCACCCTCGCCGACCGCATCGCCGCCAGCGATTCGCTCGAACGCGACCTGCGCGCGCGCGACGCCGCCGTCGCCGACCTTCAGCGCCGCGCCGAAGCCTCCGCCGTCCGGAGCGAACAGCTGCTCGCCGATCGCCAGCGCGAACTCCAGCAGGTCGCCGGCCTCACGGCCGACGAGGCGCGCGACGTCCTCCTCAAGCAGATCGAGGCGGACGCGCGCCGCGAAGCGGCCAACCTGGTGAAGCGTCTCGAAGCGGAAGCGCGGGAATCGGCCGCGCTCCGCGCGCGGCAGATCATCACCGACGCGATTCAGCGCAGCGCCGCCGAGCACGCGATCGAGACGACCGTCTCGGTCGTGGACCTGCCGAGCGACGACATGAAGGGGCGGATCATCGGGCGCGAGGGGCGCAACATCCGCGCGCTCGAAACCGCCACCGGTGTCGAGCTGATCGTCGACGACACACCGGGCGCCATTATTCTCTCGTCCTTCGACCCCTTCCGCCGCGAGGTCGCGCGGCAGGCCATCGCCCGCCTGATCGCCGACGGACGCATCCATCCAGCGCGCATCGAGGAAGTGGTCGAAAAGGTGAAGACGGAGATGGAAGAGACCGTCCGCCGCGAAGGCGAGGCGGCGGCCTTCGAGCTCGGCCTCTTCGACCTTCACCCGGAAATTCTCACGCTGATGGGACGCCTCAAGTTCCGCACGAGCTACGGACAGAACGTGCTC
>JBOGIZ010000755.1:0-2242 GCA_050747805.1 Vicinamibacterales bacterium
GCATCGGACTGTCCGGCTCCGCGAGCGGGTCGGCGGCTGATGAGGGACTTCCACCGTATGTGGCTGCGACGCCAACCCACATCAGCATTCCTGCTCAAGTCCCGTTGTTCGGCGCCATTCCCTCCCCGCAGTTTTTAGATTTTTCGATGATCACCTTCGAGGGAACCGTCATATTCACGAACGGCGGCGTGTCCGTCTCGTGCCAGCCAGGTGCCGTGACCGCGACGATGAACCGCGCTCAGTGAGGAAGTGAAAAAGTAATCGCTTCATCCTATTTCGTGTGTTCCGTGTGATCCGTCGCTGACGGCATTCTTCCATGCGACACTGAGTGCTCCGTTGAACGCTCTGTGGCTTGTCGTACCCGTCGTCCTGTTATCGCTCGTGGAAGCGATCCGCAGGGCTCGCCGCCGGCATCTCGCTCGACTTCGTGCCGCGTGGGGAGCGCCGGTCGCACGCACGCGGCGACTCGACGCCATCTCCACGTCGCACGTCAACAGACTCGACGTCCTCGGCGGAGGTTCTCTCGATGAGAGGACCTGGGCCGATCTCCATCTTGACGACGTGTTTGCCGCGATCGATCGGACGGAAAGCACCCTCGGCCAGCACGCGCTGTTTCACCGTCTCCGAACAGCACCCGTCGCCGCTCACCTCGACGCATTCGAAGCGCTTGTCCAGCGAATGACAACCGACGCGGCGGCCCGGGAGCGCGCCCAACTGGCGCTGGCGCGGCTTCAGGATCTCCACGGGTACGATGTCTGGTGGCTGGGACGAGCAGGCGCTGTCGAGCGGCGCCCTTGGTACATCCTGTTTCCGTTTCTGACCGCGATCGCAATCGCGCTGGCTTGCCTCGCGCCGTTCTGGCATACCGCCGTCATGCCGCTCGTCGCCGTGCTGGCGCTCAACATAGCCGTCCGCTATCTGACCGATTTCCACATTGACGCGGTGGGCCGCAGCTTCCGGCAGTGCGCTCCGCTCATTGCGACGGCCCAGTCGCTGCGGTTTCTCGGCGGCGATGACATCGACCCCATCGTCGGGCCGCTTCGAACCGACGTACCGGCACTCGCCAGACTGAAGTTGATTTCACGTTGGGTATACGGCGACCCCTTCATGCTGGCGGGCGAGACGGAGCCCTCCATTCTGTGGTGGAGCGGGCTCGTCGTGACCGCGGTGTACGAATACGTGAACCTCGCATTTCTCCTGGACGGCACGGGCGTGTATTTCGCCGTCAGCGATCTTTCTCGCCACGGAGCCTCGCTCCTGCGCGCAACAGCCGCCGCCGGTGACGTGGACGCCGCCATCAGCGTCGCATCCTTTCGCGCGGGCCGGTCGGACTGGACCCGGCCTGATTTTAGAAACGCTGAGGCGACCAGCGAGTTCACGGAGCTGCGCCACCCCCTCGTGCGCGACGCCGTGCCGAACTCGATCGCGCTCCGACCCGGTCAGGGCGTGCTCGTCACAGGTTCCAACATGTCGGGGAAGTCGACGTTTCTCAGGACCGTCGGCGTCAATGCCGTCCTCGCGCAGACGATCAACACATGCCTGGCGGGAGCGTATCGTGCTCCGGTATTCCGTGTGCGCAGCTCTATCGGCAGAACGGACGATCTGCTGGCAGGCAAGAGCTATTACATCGTCGAAGTCGAAGCGCTGCTGGAACTTGTTCGCGCGAGCGACGATCCTGCGCCGCACCTCTTCTTGCTCGATGAACTCTTTCGCGGCACCAACGCGGTCGAGCGCGTCGCTGCCGGCCGGGCCGTCCTGCAGGAACTGATCGCCTCTGGTTCAGGCGCGACGAAGCCGCACGTCGTGCTGGCCGCGACGCACGACGGCGAACTGGTCGACCTGGCCGAAGGATTTGACGCCTACCACTTCGGAGACTCCATCGGTCCAGACGGGCTGACGTTCGATCATCGACTCCTGCACGGTCGCGCGACGAGCAGGAACGCTATCGCGCTGCTCCGGTTGCATGGTGCGCCAGAAAGTCTTCTGACCCGCGCGGAGACTACAGCGGAGATGCTCGATCGACAGCGAGGTACGACACTGGTGCCTCGCTAGTCATCGCCGCGATACTCCGTGGCTGGCCTATTCGGTCTATTCCGTGTACTGCGTGCCGGTGGTCGTGGCCGTCTAATCCGTGGCCGTGGCCTTCTTCGGCGCTCCGATTCGCATCAATATCACTCCGTGGCGCGGCACCGTCGTCGTGTATTGGCCGCCGGCGCCAGCCTCATGCTGGTGTGTCCATACA
>JBOGIZ010000756.1:0-2545 GCA_050747805.1 Vicinamibacterales bacterium
GTGCGGCCCCGCGTCCGCCGGACGCGTCGGCGCCCGCCCTCGACGCCGTGGGCGGCGCAGGCGGACGCGCCACATATCCGCCGCGGAGCATGATTCCGCCCCAGTCGCCGATGTCGAGCAGCGCCTGCTTGCCGTCGTCGCTGCGGATCTTCCAGTTCATGAGCGCGTCGTAGTACGCGGCTTCCTTGGCGTAGTCAGCGACCTGACAGGAAAAATGATCGAGCAGCACGGTTTTCCAGCCCGTCGCTTCGAACGGCGGCTTCCCGGGCGTCGAGTCGCAGTCCGGTGTGCCGGCCCGCGCGCCGTTGCACTGCCCTTGCGCGAACGCCGAGGCGGGCCGCACGGCCATCGCGAGCCCGAGCGCGACGAGTAATTGACGCCGCGACAGCCGTCCGCGATCGAAGTCGTTGAAAAGCGCTTCCAGTTCGCCGCTCATGAATTCCTCCGGCTCGGGAGCCTACGCGATCGGCTGTCGGCGCGCAAGCAACATTCAATTGGCGGAGGCCACGTTGGAAAGGTCACCGATCGGTGGAACTCGCTTCATGCCGGCTTGACCGCTGCCCGCAACAGGGCCAGTGTCGCCGGCGGGTCCGCGACTTCTACGATCAGCTTCTTGTACCGCTCGTCCGCGAGCGACACGATCACGGTCCTGGCGGGATCGTGGACGTCCCAGAACACCAGCTCTCCATGCGAATAGAACGTCCCCGCGATGACGACCCCGGGGACGTTGCTGCCCAGCAGCCGCAGACCGTGCCACCACCCGCGCGCTTGATCGGGATCGATGTCGACGCCCAACACATGCTCGAGGGGAATCTCAAGACGGCTGCGAAACGCGAGCACCTTGTCGCTGCCTTCGACCTCGAAAACCGCGCAATTGCCGTCAATCCTGACTTCAACCATCGTCTCCATCCGCCGCGGATGCCGTCTCGCATCTTTTCAGTTGGCAGAAGGCCGCAATCCAGCGTATAACTGCGCCCTCCCCAGGAGAAATTATGAAAAAGCTCGCCATCGGCTGTCTGGTCGTGTTTGTCATCGGTGCCGCCGCGGCGGTCGGCGGCGGCTATTACCTGTACTCCAAAGGGCGATCGATGTTTACGCAGCTCGCCGAACTGCGGCAGATTCCGGAAATCGAGCAGGGCGTGCGCATCAAAACGCCCTATTCGGCGCCGCCTTCAGGCGATCTGACCACGGAACAGCTCGACAAGTTCATGAAGGTGCAGGCCACGGTGCGGGAGCGTCTCGGCAAGAATATGGACGCGCTGCAGCGCAACTATAAATCGCTGTCGGATAAGAAGGACGCGACGATCGCCGATCTGCCGCAAATCCTCTCCGCGTACCGGGACGTCGCCGCAAGCTGGCTCGATGCGAAGCGGACGCAGGTCGCGGCGCTGAACGACGCGGGTCTCTCGATGGATGAGTATCGCTGGATACGGAGTCGTGTGTACCAGGCGCTCAATGTGCCGTTTGTCGCGATTGATTTCGCGCAAATTGCCGAGCAGACGAAGGCCGGAGTGCCAACGGGCGACGCGATGTTCGCGAATGCGTACACCGGGCCCGTATCTCCGGGGACGGCGACCCTCGTGGAGAAGTTTCGGGAAAAGCTCATGGACAATCTGCCGATGGCCACCTTCGGCCTGTAGCGCACCTCCCGCACGCCATCCGGCGTGTAACTTCTGTTAAACACGACACGCGGCGCGGCCAACAGTCCGCCGCGCAAGGACATTTGCGCTCGGCCGCTGGTATCACTCTTGCGGCGCCGTGTCTACTGTGTCGTTCTATGGCCCCGCGCGCCCATGAGCTTCGAGCGATCGCCCCTTCGAGCGAATGTTATCGACGTGGTCGATCACATCCTCGATAAGGGCATCGTCGTTGACGCGCAAGTGGACGTGTCGGTCGCGGGCCTCGAACTGATCGAAGTCAGGGCACGGGTCGTCGTCGCCTCGCTCGAAACGTACCGGCGGCACGCGGAGCAGGTGGCTCAGCTCGAGCGTATCGAGTCTCATGCCCTCGCGCTTCGCCGCCGACTGGCGCACAGGCAGCCGGCCGGCCGCCAGCGGCGTCTGGAGGACCGCGTTCGCGAGGAGTTGTACGACGAGCGCGCACGCAGCATCGGTCCTCGCGCGCGCGGCCGTTCGCGCTAGTCCAAGGTCATCATTGTCGGCTCATCCCGAGCGGCAGTTCGCTTGCACGCTGTTGCTCGGCTGTATGGCGGTTGCGACCGATCACGTCGTCCTCATATCCATCGACGGGCTGCGGCCGCAGATCTATCGCGACGATCGCTGGCCGGCGCCCGCGCTTCACCAACTCGCCCGTCACGGCGCCGTCGCGCTGGCTGTCCGCAGCGTATTTCCCGCGCTCACCTACCCCGCGCACGCCACACTGGTGACCGGGGCGCTCCCCGCGCGGCACGGTGTCGTACACAACGAGCCGTTCGAACCCGTATCGCCGTCGGGCCGCTGGATCTGGAACGCGTCGGCGATTCGTGTCCCGACGCTGTGGGACGCGGTCCGGACGCGGGGCGGAACGAGCGCAGCAATCTCGTGGC
>JBOGIZ010000757.1:0-3871 GCA_050747805.1 Vicinamibacterales bacterium
CGGACTGGCAGCCGACTCTGCCAGCCGGCAACGCAATCGAACTGGCAACTGGCAACTGGCAACTGGCCACTCGCCACTGGCGACTGACTATTGAGTTTCGCGTAACGGCGGCACCGAGGCCGGAGCGTGGCGATGGCGGGTGGCCTGCTCGTACGCGTACGCGAACTTGATGAGCGCGGCCTCGCTCCACGCGCGGCCGAAGAAGGTCATGCCCGCCGGCAGATTACCGTGCGTGTAGCCCATCGGCACGTTGATCGCCGGCCAGCCGGTCGTCGGTGAGAACACCTGACTGTTATCGCCCGCCGGCGTGTTCAGATCGCCGATGAGGCGGGGCGGATTGCTCCACGTCGGATAGACAAACGCGTCGAGCGTGAGACGATCCATCGTGGCACCGACGGCGTTGCGGAATTCCTGCCGATAGCCTGCGTCGGCCTTGCACGCGGGCGACTCGGGTCCGTTCTCAGACCCGTCCTGCGCCTGCTGCAGCCGCGTCTGTATCGATGGGTGAAAGCGCCGCGAGTGGATGATCTCTTCGAGCGTGTGCACGGGAACGCGGTCACCCTGCGCGGCAAGATACCGGTTGATGTCGTACTTGAATCCCATGCACGGTCCGGCGCCCTGTGGACGCTTCACGGCACTCAGATCGACCGTCGCGGGATCGACGACGGTCGCGCCCGCAAGCTGCAGGTCCTTCACCGCCGCCATAAACACGTCGATGACCTCCGGGTCGGCGCTTTCGCGCTCGTACGCCTGCCGCAGGATGCCGATGCGCGCGCCGTTCAGTCCGTCGCGGACGAGCGATTTCGAATAGTCGGGAATCGCGCGGCCGTGGCTCGCGGCGGTCGCGGGATCGTCGGCGTCTTCGCCAACGATCACCTGAAAGACTGCGGCGGCATCTTCCACGGTCCGCGTCATCGGCCCGGCGACGTCGGCGAGGAGGCTGAGAGGGATCACGCCCGCGCGGCTCGTCAGCCCCATCGTCGATCGAATGCCGACGAGCGCCTGGTGCGACGAAGGTCCGCGAATCGAGTTGCCGGTGTCCGAGCCGAAGCCGATCGCGCCGAAATTTGCCGCGACGGCGGCGGCCGTTCCCCCGCTCGAGCCAGCCGTCACGCGGTCGAGCGCGTACGGATTTTTCGTGTAGCCGGGCAGGATCGAATTGACCGTTTCGTACGGACTGAACGCGAATTCCGCCATGTTCGACTTCGCCAGGACGATCGCACCCGCGTCCTTGATCCGTTTGACCAGGAACGCGTCCTTGTTTGAAATGAACCCCTTGAGCGACAGCGACCCGCCGGCGCTCTGCAGCCCGATGGTCTCGAAGTTGTCCTTGACGATCGCGGGAATGCAGTGCAGCGGTCCGACGAAGCCGGATTGCGTGAATCGCCGGTCAAGATCGTCCGCCTCCTTGTCGGCCTCCTGGTTGAGCACGACGATCGCGTTCAACGACGGACCGTTCTTGTCGTACGCGTCGATGCGCCGGAGGTACGCGTCCACGAGCGCGCGGCACGTGAGCTGATGCGCCTGCATCGCGGCATGAATCTGCACGATCGTCGTTTCTTCGACGCGGAACGGCGCGGCCGTCGGCTGCTGGGCGGCCGCCGCCGCGAGCCCCAGGGCGCCAATCATGATCGCTGTGCGCATGGCAGGTCATTATCGTTCAAAGGCCGAGTGCGCGGAACGGATCTCGCGCAGAGGGCGCGGAGAGCTGAGGCCGCTAAGTGGTGCGATGCGCCGGATGTCCGGCCTCCGGCCGGCCGTTGGCCGATCGAACGATCCGCGAAAGCAAGCGAACCGACGACGACACTGCTTGCTTTGGCGGATCGTTCGATCGTCCGGCCGCGCGCAGCGCGGCTCGGCGCATCTCGCCATATCTCGGCGCTCTCGGCCTTCCGCGCTCTCTGCGCGAGGTCCCTTGCTCCCGTTGTAATGTTGACGGTACCGTGCTTTCGCTCGAATCGGTCCTGTCGCGCTACTGGGGCTACACAAGCTTCCGCCCGCTGCAGCGCGAAGCGATGGACGCGATCCTCGAGGGCCGCGACTCGATCGTGGTGCTCCCGACCGGGGGCGGCAAGTCGCTTTGCTTTCAGGCGCCGGCGCTCGTGCGCGGCGAGCTCGGGCTCGTCGTCTCGCCGCTCATCTCGCTGATGAAAGACCAAGTCGACACGCTCGTCGAAAACGGCGTCAGCGCCGCGTGCTACCACAGCGCGCTGTCGCAGGATGACCGCGCGGCCGTCAGCGCCGGCATTCGCGAGTCGCGATATGCGCTGCTCTACGTCTCGCCCGAGCGGCTGGCCGGCGAGGGGAGCGACCGCTTTCTCGACGCCGTGGGCCGTATCGCGTACCTCGCGATCGACGAAGCGCACTGCATCAGCCAGTGGGGACACGATTTCCGCCCGGAGTATCGGCAGATTGGCAGGCTGCGGGAGCGTCTGCCTGGCGTCGCGCTCCACGCGTTCACCGCCACCGCGACCGCGCGCGTGCGGCGCGACATCGCATCCGAGCTGCGATTGCGGGATGCCGTCGAGCTGGTCGGGTCGTTCGATCGTCCGAACCTCGTCTATCGCGTGCTGGCTCGCGGCGGACTGAAGCGACAGCTGCAGGACATCCTCGCGCGGCACGCCGGCGAAGCCGGGATCGTCTACGCGACGTCGCGCCGCGAGGTCGACGCGCTTGCCGCCTGGCTGCAGTCGACGGGCGTCAAGGCGCTTCCGTACCACGCGGGCATGGCCGACGGGGATCGTCATCGGCATCAGGATGCCTTTCTCGACGAGCGCGTCGACGTGGTCGTCGCGACCGTGGCATTCGGCATGGGCATCGATCGATCCGACGTCCGCTTCGTCGTGCACGCGGGCGCGCCGCAATCGCTCGAGCACTACCAGCAGGAGTCCGGACGCGCAGGCCGCGATGGTCTCGAAGCCGAGTGCGTCCTCGTGTACTCGGGCGCCGACTTCCTGAAATGGCGCCTCATGCTCGACCGCTCGGGCGAGCTGACGGACGCGCGCCGGGCGCTGCTCCGCGACATGGAGCGTTACGCGTCCGGCGTCGGCTGCCGCCACCGCCATCTCGTCGCGTACTTCAATCAGGACTACACGCGGCCAAACTGCGCCGCCTGCGATTACTGTCTCGGCGAGCTCGAGGCGGTGGGCGAGGCGGTGGTCGTCGCACGGAAGATCCTGTCGTGCGTCGCACGCGTGGGACAGCGCTTCGGCACGGCGCACATCGCCAACGTGCTTTGCGGCAGCGACAGCGCGACGGTGAGCGCGCGCGGCCACGATCGGCTCTCCACGTTCGGGCTGCTGCGCGGCGCGCCTGTGGCTGAAGTCCGCGGCTACATCGAGCAGCTCAGTGCGTCGGGTCTCCTCCGGCAGACCGACGACGAGTATCCGGTGCTGGCCCTTACGGACGAAGGCGTCGCGTTACTCAAGGACGCGGACGCACGCCCAGGCTTGGCGCTGGCGCGGCAGCGCCGGCCGGCGAAAGGCGAGCCGCGGCACCGCACGCCGGCGGAGTCATGGACCGACGTCGATCACGATCTGTTCGATCGGCTGCGCGGCGTGCGCCTCCGCATCGCGCGCGCCCGCGGAGTCCCGCCGTACGTCATCTTTCACGACACCACGCTGCGCGAGCTGGCGCGCCTCAAGCCGACGACCGTCGACGCATTGCGCGGGGTGTATGGGATCGGCGCGCGCAAAGCGGATCAACTGGGCGAGGAGTTCGCGACGGAGATCCGCGCGTACGTGTCCGGTGGTTGATCTTGCCGATGGCCGACCCGGCAGGATGTCGTCGGAGGTAGACTAGCGTCGGCAAATCCAAGCACCAAGCCGATGAGTCGAGTCCCGCCGGCAATCGCGGTGGCTATAGTCCTTGC
>JBOGIZ010000758.1:0-1991 GCA_050747805.1 Vicinamibacterales bacterium
CCTCGGACTTCCCTACGCTTCTTCGATCGCCGGGGACCCCTGCACCCCGGCTGGCTCGCTTCATTCCGCGGCCGCGCACGGGCCGCTCCATTCCGCTCGCCCTCTCGCTCGCCGCTCCGCCGCGTTCGCGTGGCTCGCTCGTTATGCTCGCTCGCATTACACCTTCTTCAGGTACTCGCCGGTTTCGGTGTTGACGCGAATCGTGTCGCCGACGTTCACAAACGACGGCACTGAGACGACGAGGCCGGTTTCGAGCGTCGCCGGCTTCACCTGCGCGCTCGCCGTCGCCCCCTTGATGCCGGGAACCGTGTCCTTCACGGTGAGATCGACCGTCATCGGCAGTTCGATGCCGACGGGCTCGCTTCCGTAGAACTCGACTTTGATCGTCGCGTCCGGCAGCAGATAGCTCGCGGTGTCGCCGAGCACTTCCGCGTCGATATGCAGCTGTTCGTACGTGCCGGTGTCCATGAAGTGGAACGAATCGCCGTCGCGATAAAGGAACTGCATCTCGCGCTCGTCGAGGACGGCGCGCTCGACGTCGTCTTCCGAGCGGAACTTATGGTCGGACTGCGCTTTCGTGCGGATGTTCCGCATCTTCGCCTGCACGAACCCGCGCTTGTTTCCCGGCGTGAAGTGCTGAAGGTCGAGCACGCGGAACAAGTCCGTACCTTGCTTGATCAGCATGCCTTTCTTCAGCCGCGTCGCCTGAATGGAGCTCATATATAGGAGGACGGGACCGTTTCGATGGCCCAAACCTGTCAATGCTAGCACGACCGGTGCTACGATCGTTGGCGTGCCGTGCGATCCACTGAAGGACCTGCTGGCCTGGCAGCAGCGGCTCGAACGCCTTGCAGTCAATCAGCAGACGAGCATCTGGGCTCCCGCCGTTGACGTGTACGAAACCGCGGACCGCTACGTCGTCACGGCCGAGCTGCCGGGACTGACCCGCGACCAGGTCGAGGTGGCACTGCAGGACAATCGCCTGACGATTCGCGGGACGAGACCGGCGGCCGTGCCCGAGAGGAGCACGCGGCACTTCCATCAGGTCGAGCGCGGGCACGGCAGCTTCGATCGCGTGTTCGAGTTCGCCGAAGACATCGACGCCGCGCACATCAATGCGGATCTGCGCGACGGCGTGCTCACGGTCACGCTCCCGAAGCGCCCCGCTCCGGCTCCGCGCCGCATTGAGGTCGGGTAATGATTCGGCGGATCGCCGTCGCGTGTATCTTCGTCAGCTGCGGATTCATCGCGGGGATCGTCCTCACCGGCCGGATGCGTACGGCTGATGAATCCGGCGCCGCGCCGGCGCCCGCCGCGGCCGCGCGCGCGATCCCCTCGAGCCCCGCTGCGCCTGCGTCCGGGACGATGCCGGATCTGTCGAGCGTGGCGGCGCGCGCCGTTCCGAGCGTGATGAACATCACGTCCACCGAGGTTGTCCGCACGCCGAATTCGCCGTTTGCCACTGACCCGCTGTTCCGCCATTTCTTCGGCGACCGCGACGACATCTTCGGGTCGCACAACAGCATCTCGCAAAGTCTCGGCTCGGGCGTCATCGTCTCTCCGGACGGCTATATCCTCACCAACAATCACGTCGTCGGCGACGCGCGCGCGCAGGTGTCGATCGTGATGCCCGACAAGCGCGAGTTGAAGGCACAGATCGTCGGCACGGACGAATGGACCGACATCGCGCTGTTGAAGATCAACGCCCGCGGGCTGCCGGTGCTGCCGTGGGGCGATTCGTCCAAGTTGAAAGTCGCCGAGTGGGTGCTCGCGATCGGAAATCCGTTTCAGTTGAACCAGACGGTCACGCTCGGCATCGTCAGCGCGCTCGGCCGCACGCTCGGGGGCAATCTCGCGCCGTACGAGGACTTCATCCAGACGGATGCGGCCATCAACCGCGGGAACTCGGGCGGCGCGCTCATCAACAGCCGCGGGCAGCTGATCGGGATCAATACCGGCATCTTCAGCGAGAGCGGCGGCTACCAGGGCAT
>JBOGIZ010000759.1:0-1738 GCA_050747805.1 Vicinamibacterales bacterium
CGCTCGCGCCGCTCGCTCGCGCGTCGCTGCGACCCGCGGGCGTACCAGCCCGCGCTCTCGCTCGACACTCCGCTCAATCGCTTCGACATCGCGCCTTGTCAGGTTCGAATTGTACTCTTGTAAGACGCCCCGAATCGGGGATTAGCTGCTGCGGTTCGGCGCCATCAAAACGTCATACGTTGCGGAGACGAGGCACTGACTGATTCCGGACATGTCAGTCGCTCGCATTTACACGTCAACGAAGCGAAATCAGGCCTGGACGAGGCGGACGGGCAGCGCCGTGTCGACCTTTCCGAATGCGCGTAAAGCTGAGCCGATTGCCGGCGCGACACACATGAGCGATGTCTCGCCCGCGCCCGCCGACGGGAGATCTCGCCGATCGACGAGGACCACGTCGATGAGGGGCATGTCCTGGAACCGTGGAACGCGGTAGTCCTCCATCGTGCCGTTGAGAATCCGTCCGTTGGCGAACTGAATCGCTTCGAAGAGCGCGCCCCCGAGCGCCTGGATCACGCCGCCTTCCACCTGATTCTGCAAGCCGCCCGGATCGACAACCGCGCCGCATTCGAATGCGATGACGAGGTGCTGGACCTTCCACGCGCCGGCAGGGCCGGTGACTTCCGCGGCCGTCGCGACAAAGTCCCCTTTTTCCGTGCCACACGCGATGCCCAGTGTGCCGCCGCGCTTGGACGTCGGCCAGCCGATCTTGTCGGCCGCGGCTTTGAGCACGGCTCGCAGCCGGTCCTCTTTGAGATGCGCCATGCGGAACTCGACGGCGTCGACCTTCAGGGCGCGCGCCATCTCGTCCATGTGCATCTCGCGCGCGTAGTGGTTCGCGGTCGCCGCAAGCGCGCGATACGAACCCTGACGAAGCGGTGTTTTTGTCGGATGGAACGTCTCCACTCGAGACGCAATGTCGTACGGGCTCTGCAGGCCGGAACCGCCCGAATTCCAGTTATCGAACGCCCAGAAGACGATGCGGCCACTGGCGTCGACGGCGCTCTTGATATCGATGACGCCCGCGGGCCGGAAATACGCCCACGTGAATTCCTCTGGGCGCGTCCACACGATCTTCACCGGGCGATTGACCGCCTTCGCCAGCCGCGCCGCTTCGACCGCCGCCTCGCCGGTGTGCTTGCCGCCGTACGCGGATCCCATGTCGGGCATGATCACGCGGACCCGGTCTTCGGGAATATGAAACGCGTCGGCGAGCTCGCTCCTGACGCCGAACGGCCGCTGCGTTCCGGTCCACACCGTCAGTTTGCCGTCCTGCCACTCGGCAACGGCGGCCCGCGGCTCGAGCGGCGTGTGCGCGATGTATGGAATCCGGTAGCTCGCTTCGAAGGTCCGCGCGGCACCGGCCGGAACGGGCTGCGCGACGGCCGCCTCATGATCCGACTCCGGGTTCTTCTTGAGATAGTCGTAAATGGTCTCCGACGAGGGCTGGCCTGCCGGCACGTTCCAGGCCGCCTGCACGGCTGCCGCGGCGCGAGTCGCTTCGCGTTCGGTCGGCGCCACGATGCCGAGAAAATCACCTTCGCGCACGACGGTGACGCCCGCCATCGCGCGGGCGCGGCTATCATCGACCGACGTCAGCGTCGCCCCATAGCCATCGGGCCTGATGATCCGGCCGTACAGAAGATTCGGGCGCTTGATGTCCGGGGTGTACTCGTGTCTGCCGGTCACGAAGTCGCGTCCGTCGACTTTCGCGACGGTCGTTCCGCGCACCGTCCACTCG
>JBOGIZ010000760.1:0-5041 GCA_050747805.1 Vicinamibacterales bacterium
GCGCTGACGCCCGCCGACGCGGCCGCGCACAAAGTCGTGTTTCACGCGCCGGCGTCGTACTGGCTGGATCTGCGCGGCTACGATCCGCCGACGGCCGCAAAGGCGGTCAAACAGCCGATGCTGATCCTTCAGGGCGAACGCGACTATCAGGTGACGATGGACGACTTCGCGAAGTGGAAGGCGGCGCTCGGGTCCAGGCCGAACGTCGCGTTCAAGTCATATCCGGCGCTCAACCACTTGATGATTGCGGGCACCGGCAAGAGTCTTCCCGCCGAATACAACACGCCGGGACACGTCGACGCGCACGTGGTCGAAGATATCGCCGCGTGGCTCACGTCCGTGAAAGGCTCCATCTAAGCTCGGTCCGGATTCATTGCGCGGCCGCTCGATTCAGGCGCCTGTTTCTTCCGCGAAGCGGTAGCCGACCCACGGCTCCGTCAGAATGTAGCGGGGCTTGGCCGGATCGCGTTCGATCTTGCGCCGCAGCGCGTTGACGAGCACGCGCAGATGCTCCGGCTGATCGACGGCGTTGGGACCCCAGATCGCGCGCAGAATCGTTCGATGCGTGAGCACGCGGCCCGGATGCTGGGCGACGAACATCAGCAGTTCGAATTCCTTCGGCGTGAGGCGAATCTCCTCGCCTCCGCGCGTCACGCGGCGACGATCGAAATCGATCGAGAGGTCGCCGCGGACGATCGGGCCCGCCGCCGGAAGCGAACTTTCGCCGCGCCTGAGCGCGACGCGAACGCGCGCGAGCAGCTCCTCGACGCCGAACGGCTTGGTCACGTAATCGTCGGCGCCGGCGTCGAGCGCCGCCACCTTGTCCTGTTCCGCCCCGCGCGCCGACAGCACCAGAATCGCCACCGAGCGTCCCTCTCGCAAACGGCGGCAGACCTCGATGCCGTCGAGATCCGGAAGTGTGAGATCGAGGACAACGAGCTGCGTGGGCTGCCGATCGACCGCTTCGAGCGCCGCGTGGCCCGTCGTCGCGGTCGACACCTCGTATCCCCGCGCACGCAGCAGCGGTCCCATCGTCGCGAGGATGCTCGGCTCGTCATCCACGAGCAGAATGCGGGTGCTCATCTCACGATTCCACCGCCGCAACGACGCGCGTCGGCGCCGGGATGGCGATCGAGAACAGCGCGCCGCGCGGGGTCAGGTTCTCGGCCCACACGCGGCCGCCGTCGGCCGACACGAGGCCGCGGGTGATGGCGAGCCCCATGCCGGTCCCGGGTACACGGCTGCGGAACAGCTCGCCGCGATAGAACGGCTCGAAGAGCCGCTCCAGCTCGGACGCGTCCAGCCCAGGCCCCCCGTCGCGTACATCGAGCCGCAGCCCCAGCTCGTCGATCCAGCCGCGCACCTCGATCGAGCCCTCCGGCGCATATCGCGCGGCATTCTCGAGAATGTGGGCGAGCGCGACCGACGCGAGCCGAGGGTCGATCTCGACGCCGTGCTCGTCGTCCGCCCTGACGCGCACGTCGCGCTCCGCCAGCGCCTGCGCCGCATGGGCGGTCGCCGCTTCGACGATCTCGGCGGGCGTGGTCCACGCGCGGCGCGGCTGCACGCTGCCGGCGTCGATGCGGGCCATGTCGAGGATCTCATCGAAGAGCCGCGTCAGACGCTCGATCTCGCCGGCGGCGACGCGCGCCTGCTCGCGCCGCTGATCCTCAGAGAGCGCCGCCGACACGAGGTTGCTGATCGCCGTGCGAATCGCCGTCAGCGGCGTCCTCAAATCGTGGCTGAGCGAGGCCAGGAGCGCCGACGATAACTCGGCGCGCTGCTGCGACAGCTCGGCGCCGCGGCGCTCTTCGAGGAACTGCGACCGCTCGAGGGCGATCGCGACGATTCCGGCAACGGCGTCGCGGGTCCCCGGCTCCAGCGCACGGCCGGCGGTCGCGAGCAGTCCAATGGCTCGCGATCCGAGGCGTACCGGCGCAAGCGTGACGGGACCGGCGGTCGTGTCGATTCGGCGATGGCCGCCGTACGCGCGGGTCCGCGCGTCGAATTCGACGACGCCCGTGCTCGCCGCGAACGCGCGGCCCAGTTCGCCGGTCGAGAGCGGCGGCGCCACCGCGCCCCCGTGATGGATCTCCCAGTCGTCGCCCTGCGGAATGCAGATCGCGACCGTGGCGAGCTCGAAGCGCCTCGCGACATGCCGCGCGATCGTGTCGAGCGCGCCCTCGCGCTCAGTCGTGAGCAGAATGTCGCGCGTGAGATCGAACAGACGGGTCAGCTCGTGGCGCCGCTCCATGGCCTCCACCGCGCGCGCTCTGGCCGACGCCGAGAGCTGGCTCGCCACGACACTGACGATGAGAAAGGCCATGAGCGCCGCCCAGTTTTGCGGGTCCGCGATCGTGAAGGTTCCGACCGGCGGCAGAAAAAAGAAATTGAAGCAGAGCATCGCCGCGATCGACGCCGCCACGGCGGTCCAGAGTTCCGCCGCCGCTGCGATGAACAGCACGACGAGCAGATAGCCCATCGCCACCATCGTCGGCGCGTGCGGCGCGACCAGACGCAGCATCACTGTCGCGGCCGCGATCGCGGCGAAGCTGATGACGGGCGCGGCGACCTGCCGGGTCACGTCTGGATCCTACCGTGAGGGCCGGATGTGAGCCTTTACGGCTTTTTAATGCCGGCTCGATTACGATCGTCCAAGGCCTAAGCGCCGGGCAACCGGCGCGCGGGGGAACCAACGCCGCCAATTTCGGCGGCCGGGGCGAATCCCGCCACGCCAAAGCCAGTCGAACGCCGGTCCGCGCGAGCGGGCGGCCGCAGGCGGGCCGCGGCGGGCGGAACGAGGACTTCCAACCTCGAGCCCGTCAGCTAACCTCGCCGGCGGAGTTGGAAGGGTTGTGCCTGAAGGCGGCGCCTACTCGTCGTTGAAACGGCTGCTTCTCGGCCGTCCGATCCCGACCCATCTCGCCCATCACGAACGGCTGTCCCGGCTGACCGGCCTGGCCGTCCTGTCGTCGGACGCGCTCTCGTCGGTCGCGTACGCAACGGAAGAGATTCTCCGCGTCCTGGTCGCGGGCGGGCTCGGGGCGCTCTGGCTTGGCATACCCATCGGCATCGTGATCGCGACGCTGCTCGCGATCGTCGCCTTCTCGTACCGCCAGACGATCCACGCGTATCCCAACGGCGGCGGCGCGTATATCGTGTCCAAGGACAACCTCGGGATCACGGCGGCGCTCGTGGCGGCCGCCGCGCTGCTCATCGACTACACGCTGACGGTTGCGGTGAGCATCGCGGCCGGCGTCGCCGCGGTGACGTCCGCCTTTCCCGCGCGCCACCTCAATCCGGTCGAACTCTCGCTCATCTTCCTCGTGATTCTGACGGTCGGCAATCTGCGCGGCATCCGCGAATCCGGCCGCATCTTCGCCGTCCCGACCTACTTTTTCATCGTGATGATCCTGTCGCTCGAAGGCGTCGGCATCTGGCGGTACCTGTCGGGCACGATCCAGCCAATCCACGCGGCCAATCCACTGCCGATCGGCGCAAGCGCGCTCGGCGTCTTCGCGCTGCTGACCGCCTTCTCTAACGGCTGCACGGCGATGACCGGCGTCGAAGCGGTGTCGAACGGTGTGCCGGCGTTCCGGCCGCCCGAGGCGCGCAACGCGGCGCATACGCTCATCGCGATGGCGATTCTCGCCATCACGATGTTCCTCGGCATTACCCTGCTCGCGCACGCCTACCACGTCGTTCCATCCGAGACCGAGACCGTGATCTCGCAAATCGCCCGCGGAACATTCGGCGGCCGCGGCGTCCTGTACCTGTGCGTGCAGACGGCGACCATGCTGATCCTGGTGCTCGCCGCGAACACGGCCTATTCGGACTTTCCGAGGTTGAGCTCGATCGTCGCGCGCGACGGTTTTCTGCCGCGCCAGTTCTCGAACCAGGGGGATCGCCTCGCGTTTTCGAACGGAATCTTCGCGCTCAGCTTTTTCGCCGGCGTGCTGCTCGTCATCTTTGGCGGTGACACGCACGCGTTGATTCCGCTGTACATGATCGGCGTCTTCATTTCGTTCACGCTGTCGCAGTTCGGCATGGTGCTGCACTGGCGGCGATTGCGCGAGCCCGGCTGGATCCCGAGCGCTGTCATCAACGGAGTCGGCGCGCTCGCCACCGCGCTGGTGCTGCTCGTCGTTGCCGCAACCAAAGCGTTCGAAGGCGCCTGGATCATCATTCTGCTGATCCCGGTGCTCGTCATCATCTTCAAGGCCACTCACGCCCATTACAGCCACGTCGCCGAGCAGTTGTCGCTCACCGGCTGGCACGTCGAAGCCAGGCAGCACGGCACCGTACTCGTGCCGATCGGCGGCGTGCACCGCGCCGTGCTCGAGGCGATCGCATACGCCGGCAGTCTGTCGGGCGACGTGCGGGCGCTGTTCGTGGACACCGATGCCGACGCGACGACCCAGGTGAAAGCCGAATGGGAGCGCTGGGGCGCTGGTACGACGCTCGAAATACTGCCGTCCCCGTACCGGTCGCTGATGGAACCGCTGCTGGAGTACATCGATCAACTGCAGGCGGCCCGTCCGCGCGACTATGTAACGGTCATCCTGCCCGAATTCGTCCCGGCGCGATGGTGGCAGCATCTGCTCCACAATCAGCGCGCGCTGCTCATCAAAGGCGCGCTCCTTTTCAGGCCCCGCGTCGTCGTCACCAGCGTCCCGTTCCATCTGGATCGATAACGCCGACTGCCAAAAGAGCAGTTTCCGGGTTCCGGTTTCCAGTCCCCAGTTGCCCAACCTCCAACCTCCAACCTCCAATCTCCAACCTCCAACCTCCAACCTCAAACCTCCAGTCCCGTTTCGGTGTCTAATCGTCTAATCTGCCGATCGCCGAGGAGGTGCCGGTGCGCGCGTCCGCCGTCCTGTCCATCGTGCTTTTCACGCTGCAATTGCAGTCGCTGCCGACGCAGCAGCCGCCCCGCGACGCCCGATCGCAGCCGCCGCCGCAGCCGATGGGGACGGCGGTCATTCGCGGACATGTCATGGCGAGCGACTCGGGCAATCCGATCCTCCGCGCTGGCGTGGTG
>JBOGIZ010000761.1:0-3534 GCA_050747805.1 Vicinamibacterales bacterium
GCGCGCGGTACCTGCGCGGCGCGGAAGTCGATTTCATCGACAACGTCACGGGCGGCGGCTTTACGATCAAGAATCCGAACGCCAAGTCGACCTGCGGCTGCGGCTCGTCGTTCTCGGTGTAGTCCGCGCACCCACCTGATCGATCTTCATCTTCATACAACGGCGTCCGACGGCGCGCTCTCGCCGTCGGACCTCGTCCGCGCCGCCTCCACGTCCGGTCTTTCCACAATCAGCGTCACCGACCACGACACGACTGCTGGTCTTCGCGAAGCTCGTGCCGCTGCCGCCGTCTATGGGCTTGAGTTCGTGGACGGCGTCGAGATCAGCGCCGTAGACGGCGGCCGCGACGTGCACATGCTCGGCTACTTCATCACGATCGACGCGCCAGCGCTCTGCGCGCTGCTCGAGCGGCAGCGATCGGACCGGCTTCGACGCGTCGAGGGAATGCGCGATCGTCTCTCGCGGCTCGGCGTTCCGATCGACGCGGAGCCCGTGTTCGACGCCGCACGTGCCGGACAGAGCGTCGGGCGTCCGCAGATCGCGGATGCATTGATCGCCGCCGGTCACGTCAAGACTCGCGACGAAGCCTTCGCAGGGTATCTTGCGAATGGCGGCGCAGCCTACGTGCCGCGCGACGGCGTATCCCCGGAACACGTGATCGACATCATCCATGCCGCGGGCGGCCTTGCGTCGCTCGCGCATCCCGGCGTCGCGCGCCAGGACGACCGCGTACGGCGGCTCGCGGCGGCCGGACTCGATGCCATCGAGGCGCACCATCCCGAGCACGACGCCGCCCTGGCGGCGCACTATCGCGATCTCGCGCGGGATCTGCGGCTGCTCGTGACCGGCGGTTCTGATTTTCACGGCGCCGGTTCGGGTGCCCGTCACGCCGGACGGCCCGGCGCCGTCGTGCTGCCGGCGGATGATTTCGCGCGGCTGCGGTCGGCGGCCGCGGCGCGATGAGCGACGTCGCCGTTCTTCACATCCGCGGCATCCGGAAGCAATATCACGCGCTGAGGCCGCTTCGCCTCAATGCGCTCATCATCGGGCGCGGGGAGCGCGTGGCCCTCGCGGGCTTCGACGCCGGCGCCGCCGAGGTCTTCGTGGACCTCGTGACGGGCGCGTCGCTGCCGGATGAAGGCGAGGTTCGCGTCCTCGGCCGCAGCACCGCATCGATTGCCGACGGCAACGAATGGCTCGCCTCTCTCGATCGGTTCGGCATCGTCACGCCGCGCGCGGTGCTGCTCGATGTCGCGACGCTGCGGCAGAATCTGGCCATGCCGCTGACGCTCAGCATCGATCCCCTCCCCGATGCCGCGGCGTCGCGCGTCGCAGAGCTGGCGGCCGAACTGGAAATCGCCACGGAATGGCTGGACCAGCCGATTGCCCGAGTGCCTGCTGCGGTCACTGCACGCGCGCATCTGGCGCGAGCCATCGCGCTCGATCCGACGCTGCTGATTCTGGAGCATCCGACGGTGCCGCTCGCGCCGGGCGAGCGCCGGCCGTTTGGAGAAACGGTCGCCCGCGCGGCTGCTGCACGCAACCTGGCGACGATCATCATTTCCGAGGACGCCGACTTCGCGGCCGCGGCCGCTGAACGGCGCTATACACTCCAGCCGGCGACGGGCGACCTGAAACCGGCCCGCCGCCGCTTCTTTGGGATCTAGATGTATGAGCGAACGAGCTGCGCGAGTGAAGCTCTTGTTGTTTGACATCGACGGAACGCTCGTTCTGACGGGGCGCGCCGGCGTGCGCGCGATGAATCGCGCGTGCGAAGAGCTCGTGGGCCACACCGCCGCCCTCGACGGCATTCCCGTCGCCGGCCGCACCGACTGGATCATCCTCGAGGACGTGGCCCGGAAGCACGGAAAGGCGTTCGATTCGGCGCTGTTCGCCGAGCTGCGCCGCCGCTATCTCGATCATCTGCGCGAAGAGATCGAACAGCCGGGACAGGGCGTCAAGGGCGTGATGCCGGGAATCCGCCCGCTGCTCGATTCGCTCAGCGCGCGGCCCGACGCGGCGCTCGGACTGCTGACCGGCAATTTCATCGAAGGCGCCCGCATCAAGCTGGGGCACTTCGACCTGTGGAAGTACTTCCGCTGCGGGGCCTATGGCGACGATGCGTCGGACCGCAATGCGCTCGTGCCCGTCGCGCTTCGCCGCGCGCGCGAATCCGGCGTCGCCGACGTCACCGCGCGCGACGTCATCGTCGTGGGCGACACACCGCACGACATCGCGTGCGCACTCGCCGTCGGCGCGACAGCCGTGGGCGTTGCGACCGGGAGCCACTCGGTCGAGTCGCTGCGCGACAGCGGCGCGGATATCGTGTTTCAGGACCTTTCGACTACGCGCGTGTTCCTCGATTTGCTCGATGCGGGATAATCCGCGAGTGTTGACCGTGGCGACGCGTGTGAAACGACGCGAGTGCTTGTCGTGGGCGATCCTACGCAGAGAACGCGAAGGGCGCAGAGGCCCAAAACGCTTAGTTACGCCGAGAACGTTCGAGGAGGATGACGTGAGCGCGCGACGCGAGGCGAGTGGTGGAGGAGAAAAGCGTCGAGGCCGAGGAGCGGGCGACGAGGCGAGCCACGCGCAGCGCGCGAGCCGGCGCAGCGGCGAGCCAGCCAGCGTGTAGGGGGTCCGGGGGATAAGTCCCTCGGATAAAAGCGAGGCGGGTGTTTGGAGGATTGGTGGCCGATCGCGTCGCTGCGCTCGCGTGGGGGGAGAAAAAGTCGCGGTCGATAGCGCGAGCGAGCGCAGCGAGGCGAGCCACGCGCAGCGCGCGGGCCGGCGCAGCGGCGAGCAAGCCAGCGTGTAAGGGGGTCCGGGGGACAACGTCCCCAGGATAAAGAGGAAGCGAACGGGGCCCGGTGGCCCTCCCGGTCTTCAAAATCGGTTGCTTCCCGCGTTGAGCGGGAGGGCTGGGTTCGACTCCCAGGCGCTTCCGCCAAGAAGGCACGAGCCAGCCCGCTTCGGCACCTCGCTGATGGCGCGATCCCTCGTCAGTTCGCCAGGCCGCCCCAATACGCTGTGAGCTTCTCCCACTCGAGGAGAACAAAGCGCAGATCGGAACGGTGGCGCCACCAGTGCGCCGGGTCGGAGGTGTCGTAGTGGCTCGCCCTGATGATCAGCGTGACGCCCGCGCCGTCGAGCGCGCGCCGGAAGGCAAACCCCGCGCGGCGCGTGTGATACTTCGACGTGACGATGATCACGCGCGTCCAGTGGTTGGCGCGAATCAGCCGCCGCAGCATCAGCGCCTCGTCGGCCGTGTTGTCGACGCTCTGGGTCGGCGTCTCGATCGCCCAGTCGGGAATGCCCATTTGGATCATCGCGTCGCGCGCGAGCTCGCTGTCGCTCGGGAATCGAATGCCGCGAGCGCGGATCCACATTTCGGACGGTTCGACGATGCCCGGGCTGAGCACGATCACGGGCGCATAGCCCTGGCGGTACAAATCGACCCCCTCGAGCCACCGTTCCGTGCGCGTTCCGGCGAGCACAAAAATGGCGTCCGCGTGCGACAGCGGATCTTCGTGC
>JBOGIZ010000762.1:0-7388 GCA_050747805.1 Vicinamibacterales bacterium
TGGACTGGAGCGAGTGTCCCGCGGTCGAGCGCGCCTCCGAGCGTGTCAGTGGCGCCTGGGTGTTCACCGGCACGCGGGTCCCCGTGCGCGCGCTGTTCGAGAATCTCGAGGAGGGCGCCAGCATTGATGATTTCCTGGAGTGGTTTCCAGGCGTGACCCGCGATCAGGCGGTGGCGGTCCTCACCCACGCGGAACACAGCCTGACACCCGCCTGAGGGCGGTCTCGCGCCTCGCGGACTCCCATGAGGATCCTGTTCGATCAGGGCACGCCTGTGCCGTTGCGCACGCTGTTGGTCGGGCACGCCGTCGACACGGCCTACGAACGCGGCTGGTCGAGGTTGGCCAACGGGGATCTCTTGCACGCAGCGGAGGCGGCGTCCTACGACGTGTTCATCACCACGGATCAGAACCTCCCGCGCCAGCAGCGCCTCGCCGGCCGTCGGCTCGCCATTCTCGTGTTGCCCACCACACGATGGCCGGAGATTCAACGCCACGCCAGCGAGATCGTCGCGGCCGTAGCGTCGGTTCAACCCGGAGAATGCCGAGAGCTGACCTGGTAGAGGGTGCATGGAGGCACTCGCGGCCGATGCGCTTAGGGCAGCAGGAGATCTTTGACGGTCTCGAACTGCTCGAACAACCGATGCCGGTAGCCTTCCGCCCGAAGCACCGCCTTCGACAGCCCGAGTTCGGGCACCGTCGTCTCACGACGCACGACGGCACCCAAGGTGACCCCGTGATTGCGCATCGCGGTCTCGAGGTGTGGCAGTCGATACGCCATCTGGATGACCGCAGGGGCAAACGCCTGTTGGAAGGCCCGGGCTTGGGCGCTGTCGCGCCAATACGCAAACGTCGCATTGGCGTCCGTCTCGTTCTCGACGATCAAGTACGCGACGCGACGCTGGAGGCGATCCGCCCAGGTCAGCACGCTCTCGACGCTGGCCGGATCGGCGGTGATCAGCCCCACCGCCGTGAACACGATGCCGCGCTGCGCCACCGGCGCGTACATCTCGTCGAACCAGGCATGGGTCACGCGGCCGGCGCCGCTGCCCATGTCGGCCAGGATGATGGGCGGGCCGGTATCCAGGTAGTCGAGGAAGCCGTCCAGACCCTCCGGCGTGTGCACGTTAATCTTCGGGACGTGGCCGCCGAAGAAGTGCGTCAGGCTGCCCCGCGCTTTGTTCTCGGTGTCCAGATCCAACAAGGTCACCGCAATCCGCTGGTCCTGATACCACTCGGCCAGTCCACTCATGAAGTTCGTCTTGCCGACGCCACCCTTGCCGCCCATCGACACGATGACCCGCTTGCGGGGCGCCGTCTGCGTCTGCGTCTGGACCTCGATTTCGCTGGGCACCATCTCGTCACCTTTCGCGCCGTGTCTGGTCGGTCATCAGCTGCAAGGGTTCGGTCCCGTCGTAGGCGAACGCTTTCGGCTCCGGCGCCAACGCGGGCGCGCGCCTCTTGGCGGCCACGATGCGTGCCCACCCATCCTCGGGGCCGTCCGGTGAGAGCGTCGAGGGCGACGGACCGTTCTGAGCAGACCGCCGCACCTCTGCCGGCGGCTGCCGACGTCGAGGTCGCGGACCGCGGGCCTGCGGCGCACGCGCTCGCACGAAGTGAAAGACCGTGTGCGTGGCCACGTGCAGGCCGCAGCGCTCGCGGAGAATCGTGACGATCTCGCGATAGCTCCGGCCGCGCGCACGCAGCGCGCGAATCAACGCCGCATAAGGTTCGAGCTTCGAACGCCGTCGGCGAGGCGGCAAGCTGTCGAGAATCGATTGGTGCGTCGCGTTCTTCATCGCACGGGAACCCGCCTTACCCCTGCTCGCCGTACTCCAACTGCAGCTCCTGCAACCATCGCTGAAGCTCGGGACTCTCCCAGGCGCGTCGAAACAGATCGCGCAGCGTCGTCCATTCGGTCGCCGAGAGGATGAACTGAATCTGTCGCCGAGTCGCCGACACCGTCCGCGCGCCGGATCGGTCGTTATTCACCGTCATGACGTACTGCCTGCCGATCCACGGGGGATCGCCGTCGGCTTCGAGCATCGCGCGGAACTCCACGAGTTCGGGATACCGGTTGATGTCGAAACGCAAGTGTCCGGGTCGCCATTCAATGGCGGTGGTGAATTCAGCGCCGCCGGCCGACACAAACGAGACGGTGAGATCCTCGACCGACATCGCGCGCGGCAGACTGACCGGCGGTCGCGCCTCGTCGTCGGCCGACTCGGGCAGGCGCACGGGTCGGCGGTCGTGGCGAATCCAATGCCCGCGCGCGGCCAGCCGCCACAGGACGGGCCAATGCCGGGCCAGGAGTTGATCGAGCATCGTGCTGTCGACGCCTTCCTCCTGCACCGCGACCGAGAAGCAGTGCCCGACGTTGCCCGGACGTTCCCAGCGATCGGGCGGTTGCAGCAGTGCTCGCCGACGGGCGATCTGCGCGAGCACGGTCTGGTGGCGCTGCTCGGTGTCGGTGACTGAGAGCGTATCGGCCGTCAGAAAACCCTCGAGGTTCCCGAAATACGTCCAGGTCTGGCGGGACGCGGGCTCGAGGCGGTGCGCATAGACGGCCTCGAACGCGTCGAGGAGCGCGACGTAGGACTCGCGCGATGGGACCGCCGCGATCGGCGTCCGCTGGCGTTCCTCGTCGGCCCCGATCCGCACGTACGTGGCGAGCACGTCCCATTCCACCGCCGATAACGCATGCTGCGATTCCCACCGCTGGCGGATCCGGGCGAGGGAGTCGGTCGGCGTTTTGAGGAACGCAATACGCGCCGCGGCCCGATCCATGCCCGGGGCCCGGTCCTCGAGCGCCAGAAAGGCGGCTTCAGACAGAGAGACGTCCCGGCCCAGCTCGTCGGCAAAGGCCTGCCGATACCGCTCTAACACCTCCAGGCGCGCGTGATTGAGCCGAAGCGAGATGACCTCATGGCGAGGTTGTTTCGTTCGGCGGGGTTTTTTAGTAGGCATTTACTGTTTACGGTTTACTTTAATGTAGGCGCAACGTATAGTCAAGCGAGAGTTCGAACACATTCCTGGGATCTGCCCGAGGAGGAGCACAATGCGATGGATGAAGATCGACGAGGCCTGCCGGTACGCGGGCGGCGTATCGAGGAAGACCGTGTACGCCGCGATTCGCGCAGGCCGGCTGGAGGCTGGCCGGATTGGTGCCGGTCGAAATCTGGTGGTTTCTGACGTCGCGATCGATCGGTGGCTCGAGCGCTCGCGTGGCGCCTCCAACCCCGCCGACCAACTCGCGCATGGCGGACGATCGGCGTGACGGCACGTCCGAAGCGTCGAGCGCGTTCGACATCGGTTGCCCGGATGACCGGAGGGGTCACCGCGCGACCGCTCCGCGACATGATCCCGTGGTAGAACGAGGAAGTAACCGCGGTCGACGAATGAGCGTACGTCACCGGAACGACGGTTTGCGGAAGCGCTGCGACTGTCCTCGCCGCGACTGGTCGAAGTGCACACATCCGTGGCACCTGAACTTCCAATGGCAAGGGCGGCACTTCCGACTGAGTCTCGACCGCGAAGTCGGCCATCGGTTGCTCGGCAAGACCGAGGCGAAGACGATCGCGGAGAAGATCTGCGGCGCCATTCGAGAAGGCACATTCCGGCGACGACGAGACCTCGCGCGCGCGCACGGCAATGGTGTCGAGGCGTCAGCGCACGAGCCGCCACTCACCTTCGCCAGGTTCGGCGAACTCTTCATCGAGCGGTACTCCAGGGCGCGCGGCAAGAAGTCCGCCGAAGACGACGAGTACATGGTGAAGGCGATCGCCGCGTTCAACGCCCTCGGCGACAAACCGCTCGCGATCATCACGACGGACGACCTTGAGGCGTTCTTTCAGCACCTCAAGACGGCAGGCCGCGCGGGCTCGACCTATAACCACTACCGCCAGCTGCTGAGAGTGATGTTCGGTTGGGCCGTGCGCAAAGGCTACCTCCGGCAAAATCCATTTTCGGAAGCGGAACTTCCCCGTCAGCCGCAAGCCAGGCGGAGTCGCCGACTGAGGGCCGACGAAGAATCAAGGTTGCTGCACGCCGCGAAGCCCCGGATCTATCGGCTGATCGTGGGAGCTCTCGAGACCGGTTGCCGGATCGGGGAACTGCTGGCGTTGCGGTGGCAGGACGTTGATCTCGACCGGCGCGAACTCCGGGTGAGGGCGGAAACGGCCAAGGACGCGGAGGACCGCTTCTTGCCTGTCTCGACGCGCTTGGCGGCTGTCCTGGAACTCGCGCGGCTCGATCCTGATGGCCACGAGCTCCCGGCCGATGCGTTCGTGTTCGGCGACGAAGTGGGTCGACCCGTGACCACGTTCAAGAAAGCGTGGCAGGTGACGCTGCTCAAAGCGTCGGGATGTGAACCGCAGTGGACGAAAGGCCGCCTCACCGATGCGTGCCGACGACGGCTTGCGGAGATCGACTTGCACTTCCACGACCTGCGCCACGAAGCCGGATCGCGATGGGCTGAAGGCGGGATGCCGCTTCATCACGTCAAAGAACTGCTCGGCCATGCGAACATCAAGACGACCGACACGTACTTGAACGCCACGCGGATCGGGCTTCAGGAATCGATGCGAAGGTACGAGGACACCCGAAAAACTTGCACAAATGTTGCACAAACGTGGGTCGAACCGGCTGATCGCGAGGAGAGTTCAGACCCTGCCACTGGGTCTGAAGTTGAAGTACCGTCTGGGTTTATGAATGGCGGGGCCGACGAGACTCGAACTCGCGACCTCCGGCGTGACAGGCCGGCGTTCTAACCAACTGAACTACGACCCCGCTAGGTCGATCGAGCCCGTTCCTGGCTGCCGTCCAACGTTCACGCGTCATGACTCGCGTGCGCGAAGAGTGGGCGGTACAGGATTCGAACCTGTGACAGCCGGCGTGTAAAGCCGGTGCTCTACCACTGAGCTAACCGCCCACGCACGGCCCGACGTCAGGTGCTCGAAACATCGATTATAGAATGGGCTTCTCGCGCGCCGCAAGCGCGCTGTCGCAGCCCGGCCAAGGTCACCGCAGCCGCGCCATCAGCGTCAGGAGCGCGATCGCCGCGACAAAACCCAGCGCCGCCCGGTATTCGCGGTTCCGCATCGCGCGCTCGAAACTGAATGTCCGCCGTCCGGCCGGAACGTCGCCTTCCCGGTACGCCGGGTACGCGCCGCCGAACTTCATCGTCAGATGCGCCTCTTCGGTGCGCACCGCCGCCGTGATCGTGACAAGCAAGTAGAAAAAGACGAGCACCGCCACGAACGCGCTGCGCGCCGCCAGCGCGACGCCGGCGCCCATCACCGACGAACCCAGATACAGCGGATGCCGCGTGAACGCGTACGGACCGCTCGTTGTCACCTCGCGTCCTTTTTCGAGGTGGCCCGCGGCCCAGATCCGGATGGCCTCGCCCACCGCCCCGATGCATGCGCCGACCAGCAGCGTGCGTGGCGTGGGCAGCGCCAGCGCCAACGAGACGACGCCGCATACATACCCGAGCGGCACTCTCCAGCGCGCGATGCGCGCACGCACGTCAGCCACGATCCGCCCGCGCCGCGGCCAGCCGTTGTTGAACGGCGGCGCACACCTCGGCCACCCCGACGTCTGCCAGACACCACGCCGCCTGGTGGCATCGTCGATCGTACGCGCAGCCGCAGGCCGCGAAACGCGACACGACGACGTCGCCGGCGGAGAGCGGTCCATTCCGTTCCGGATTCGTCGGTCCGAAAAGGCTCACCGTTGGCGTGCCGACGGCGACGGCGATGTGCAGCGGCCCGGTGTCGCCCGACAGGACCAGCACCGCGCCGCGCGCGAGCGCGACCAGATCGGACAGCCCGGTCGCGGGAGCCAGCTCCGCGGCTCCGCTCGACGCGCTCACCACTGCCGCGGCCGTCGCCTCTTCGCCGGGGCCCCAGATGACAACCGGGACGACCCCGCAGGCTTCGCGAAGAAAGGCCGCGACCTCGCCAAAGTGGGCCGGAGGCCACCGCTTGTTCGGCCATGCCGCGCCGGGATTGATCACAGCGTACGGCTGGTCCTGAAGGCGCGCGCGCAAAACCTCGTATGTACGAGACGCGACCTGTTCGATTGGAAACTCGGGCGGCGCCTCGTCAGCCGCGGCAATCCCGGCCGCCGCGAGCAGGCGCAGGTTCTTCCGCACCACGTGTCCGCCTTCGGCCGGGCGCACGTCTGAATAAAACGGACGCGCCGTCTTTTCCCGCAGATGCCAGATCGAAAAGCCCGCGACGCGCGCCGCGCCCGAGGCGCGCGCCAGGATCGCGGACTTGAGCAGCCCTTGAAAATCGATCGCGATGTCGTACGGCGTGACGCGCAGCTCGCGCACGGTCTTCGTCCAGGCGGCAAGCGTCGGCGCCTCGAGCGCGATGGTCCGATCGACCACCGGAACGAGATCGACGATCGCGCGGTGCTTCCCGTCCACGACCCAGTGAATCGCGGCGGCCGGAAACGCCGTCCTCAACCGGGCGGCCGCGGGAATCGTGTGCACGACGTCGCCTAGCGCGCCGAGCCGGACAATCAGGACGTTCATTTCTTGATCGGCGGGGTCCCCTGCACCCTGCCTGGCTCGCCGCGCTGCGCTCGTCCTTCGCGGCTCGCTCCGCTCCGCTCGCTCGGCGCTTCGGATAGCAGGCGCGACAACAGACCACGCGTCGAGTGATCTTTCGAGTCGCCGACGATAGCGACGCGCCCGCCGTACGATCGGACCGTCTCCCGCTCGGGCACCGTCGCGGCGGTGTAGTCGGTGCCCTTACAGTGGACGTCCGGCCGGAGCGCGAGCAGCAGCGGCGTGACGGTTGGCTCCGGAAAAATGGTCACGTAGTCCACGCCGCGCAGCGCCGCGACCATTTCGGCGCGATCCGCCGCGGTCAGAATCGGCCGACCGTGCCCTTTGAGACGCGCGACCGAATCGTCATCGTTGACGGCAACCACGAGACGATCCGCCTCGCGCCGCGCCGCTTGCAGATACCGAATATGGCCGACATGAAGCAGGTCGAAGCAGCCGTTGGCGAACGCGATCGTCCGGCCGGCGGCGCGATCGCGGGCGACCGCCTGCACGACCGCCTCGCGCGTCAACACCATTATCGTGCGCGGAGCTTTCGGCCGCTGGCACCGCCCGCGCGCTCGATCGATGCGCGCAGTTCCGCCGCCGAGACGGTGGCGGTGCCTCGCTTCATCACGACGAGGCCGCCCGCGTGATTCGCGAGGTGCGCGGCCTCTTCCGGGGTCCCTCCGGCACTCAGCGCCAGCGTGAGGGCCGAGATCACGGTGTCGCCCGCGCCGGTCACGTCGGCGATCTGATCGCTGCCGACGATCGGCATGTGAATCGGCGCGCGCCCGGGCTCGAAGAGCGCCATTCCGCGGCTGCCGCGCGTCACGAG
>JBOGIZ010000763.1:0-2984 GCA_050747805.1 Vicinamibacterales bacterium
GTGGTTTGCTGGTTTACGGTTCGAGGTTCAGTGTGGGATACGATGGCCGGATGCGACGATTCTCTGCGCTCACGTTTGCCTTCTGTCTTCTCTTCACGCTCGTGTCGGCGACAGACGCGCGGGCGGATCTGACCGGCTTCATCGGCGCGACGCCCACCGGCACGACGCGGCCACTCGAGGGGTTCGGGATCGGCACGGGACTGATCATCGTTGCGTTCGAATTCGAGTACGCGTCGACCCAAGAGTCGCTCAACACGCCGAGCGGCGCGCCGGCGCCGGCGCTTCACACCTACATGGGAAACGGATTGATCCAGACGCCCTTCCCGATCGCGGGCATGCAGTTCTACGCGACGGCGGGCGGCGGGGTCTATCACGAAACCTTGTCCACGGATCCCGGCGGGAATCTGACCAGCGTCGGCACGAACGTCGGCGGCGGTGCGAAGATCTCACTCCTCGGTCCGCTTCGGCTGCGGCTGGACTATCGCGTGTTCCACCTTCAGGGCGCGGCGCGGCAACCGACCGTGCAGCGGTTCTACGCGGGGATCAATCTAAAATTCTGAGCTGGCTGGTCATCCGATCAACGCGTCAAATACGAACGGCGAACGACACAAGACGAATGCGCCTGCTGGTTGCTGCAGGCTACGCCTCTACTTCACGATCGGGGTAGCGGTCGGCGACATGTTCGTCGTCAACGTCAGGTTCAGCATCGTCTGAGGTGTCAGAAAGCACTGCGTGTACTTCGCCCAGAGCTCCTGAACTTCTGTCGGGAAGGCTTCCGCGAGAATCCTTGAAATCGTATAGTCGGCGTCCTTGACGGGCGGATTCACCCACCACAGATATAAGACGCCGCCGCCAGGCGCGGGCTCGGCGGCCTTGTAAACCTGCCAGTTCTGCGCCTGCTGTTTGCGTTTGGGATCGGAACTCTTGTCGAGCGCTTCCTTCACGCGGGCCATGATCGCTTCGAAGTCGGCTGTCTTGTCGGACTTGACGATACTGAACATCACGCCCGAATCGGCGGTGAAAAGCCGCACCGCTGGAACCGACGTCGTCTGTGGCGCCGGAGTACCAGGTGCGCCGGGCTGCTGGCCGGATGGCGGCGGCACGCCGCGGCCCTGGGGCTGGGGTGGCGCGGCCGAACCCGGCTGTTGGGTGCCTGTCGGTGGAAGCTGGGACGGCGGCGGCGCCTGGGCCGAGAAAGCCCACGAGAGCGCTACCACGCCGACCGTCACCAGCGTTCGTCTCAACACGTCGGTCGCCGCACGAGCAGATGGCGCGCTACTGCCCGCCGCCCATCGGCGTGATGTCCAGCTTGTTTAACCCCGTGGGCGCGAACGCGGCCGCGTAGCGCTTGTACATCTCCTGCGTCGCCGGATCGCGCTTCTGCGCGTCGGTCAGCGTACTGTTCAGGACCTCGAGGAACGAATACTCCGTGTTCGGCTTCGCGGGGTCGATGATGACCACATACATGATGTTGCCGCCAGGCGCCGGTTCGGATGCCTTGTAGTACTTCCAGGCTCCCTTGTAAGCCTGCACCGCCGGATCGGTCGAGGAAGCGATCCCCGACTGAATCTTCCCCATCATTTCCTCGAAATCCGCCGCGTAGGATTTCGGCGGACCGGTCGGGGCCGGAGTGGCAGCCTCACCGGCCGCGGGCGCGGCTGCGGCGGGCTCCGCTGCCGGCGCACCGGGCTTGATCTGCACGAGCAGCATGCCCGCTGGAGTCGTGAAGGCAAGCTTGGGTGGTGTCGCCGGCTGTGCCGGCGTCTGGCCGGCGGCGGCCTGGCCGGCCGGGGGCTGCCCTGTCGGCGGTTGCTGCTGTTGCTGCTGTGCGAAGGCGGCAGAGGGTGCCAGGGCGACGACTGCTGCCAGCGCAAAGGTCGAGATCACGAAAGCACGCATCCCAATCTCCTCCTTGGGCGAAACAAAGGAACACACTCTATCACACGCCTGATGCATACCGCGTCAGACGAACACGGCCATCACCTCGTTGGACATCAGCATGCCTTCACGCGACAGGCGGAGGCGCCCGCTGGTTCGAATGAGCCATCCCTCTTCAACGAAGGGCAGCAGTTCGGCGCCGTACCGTGCCCAGATATCGAGGCCATACACGCGCTGGATCACATCTGTATTCACGCCTTCGCAGAGGAGGAGCCCGGTGAACAGCGCCTCCTCCACGCGCTCAGCGGCCGTGAGCGGACGCCGCTCGACGGTCGGATCGGCATCGCGTCCCATGCGCTCGACATAGTCGACGGTTCCAGACACGTTCTTCCATCGCACGCCGTCGAGCGTCGAATGCGCGCCGCACCCGAAGCCGAGCCACGCCCCATCTGTCCAGTACTTGAGATTGTGCCGCGAAGCCTTTCCTGGCCGCGCGACGTTCGAAATCTCATACTGCGCGAGGCCGGCGCGCTCCAGTCGCTCCATCGCTTGCAAGTACATCTCCGCTGCGTCCTCATCGGGCGCGAGGGACCAGCCGGCGCGCGCCATCTCGTCCTTGAGCGGCGCGTTCGGATAGAGTTCCAGCAGGTAAAGCGATGCGTGATCCGGGTTTGCGGCGATGAGGGCGTCAACGTTCTGCAGCCAGCCGTCGACGCTCTGTCCCGGGAGCCACATCATCAGATCCAAACTGACGTTGTCGAATCCAGCAGCCCGTGCTTCTCGCACGGCCGCACGCGCGCGATCCGCGTTGTGAATCCGTCCGAGCCGGCGCAGTTCGTCATCCTTGAACGACTGCACGCCGAAACTCAGCCGATTGACCCCGGCTGCGCGGAATTGTTCCAGCTTGCGTCCGTCGATGGTTTCAGGATTCGTTTCGAGCGTGACCTCGGCGTCGTGATCCAGCGCGAACCGTTCCCGAACAGCTCCGATGATCACGGCGACCTCGGCCGGCGCGAGCAGAGACTGCGTGCCGCCGCCGAAGAAGATCGTGTCTGCGGGACGCGGGGTGCGGGGCGCGGAGCACGCCGTGCGGATCTCGGCCACAA
>JBOGIZ010000764.1:0-2904 GCA_050747805.1 Vicinamibacterales bacterium
CGTCAGACCAGCGCTGCGAGCTGAGGAGGGCGGTTCCAGCCCGGAGGTGACTGGAACCACTCGTCTAACGTCCTGCTGTCTGTTCGCCGCCTCGTTCAAAACGTGCCGGAACGCCTAGCTCTTTCGAAGGAGTCGGCCCCAGCGATACGCGTAGAAATACTCGCTCCGGCAGTTCGGGCAGATGTACGACCCCACCCAGGCGCCGGCGCGCCGATTCTGTTCCACACACTCGAGCCCGTTCGCGCAGTGCAAGCAGGTCAGGCGATCGAGGACCGCCGGCCCTCCAGCGGCGGCGCTGGCCCGGCGTGCGTTCGACACGGCGTCGAGTGAGCGGTGGATTCTGGGCACGGAGACTCTGAGCCCTGGAGATCTGAGCAATTCGTGTGCCTGGGCGTCAGCGAGCGATTCCCCTGCGAAAGAGGCCGGAATCTGATGGCGGCGCCGGCGTCACGCCTCAATTCAGACAGCCAAGCCATTGGCCGGAGGCCAACGGCTTGGCCGATTTTACATACTCACCGGCGTGCGATCTGGCGCCAAGCGCCGCCGAACCGGCTCAGACAGTGCGACGGCCGCTGACCAGGCCGACGACGAAGAGCACGAGCGCGATCACCAGCAGGATATAGATGAAGTTGCCGAGCGTGTAGCCGCTGACCAGACCCAGCAGCCACAGAATCAGCAGAATCACCGCGATCGTAAATAGCATGGACCCTCCTCTGGCCCTAGTCAGAGCACACGCCGTGCCCGCGCTAGCAGCGCCTCAAGCGCGGCTGTATGTGAATGATCGAGGCGCGTGTGGGTCGCCAGCGACCAAAGGACGCACGCCGGCTCCTCAGGGGTGGCCGCGTTCGACCGTGATGTCGATGACGTCGAGCGGTTCGTTGTGCGCGACGAAGAGCGCGTCGCCGTCGACCGCTAGTTCGAGCAGGTCGGAAGCCCGATACGGAAATTGCTGAAGCGACAGCGCAACCGTCACGACTTCCTGATACGTGGCCATGATGACGTCGGCGATCGCGTACAACGTTTGCTGCAGCGCGCCGTCATGCCACGCGAACGTCTGGACGATGGCGGCGTGCACGCCCTGGCGGTACGGCGCGAACGCGATCTCGCCGGATCCATAGCCCCATTTCGCCGAGAGCGCGGCCACGAGGAGCCGCGGCTGCTCCCGAGCCTCCCCGGCGGCGGCCGGTTCGGCGCTTCGCATCAGAACCAGATTCTCTACGCCCGACGAGACCGAGACGCGCGATCCGTTGCTCGTGACGACCGCGGTGCGCCGTTCGACGCCTGCCGGTGTAAACGCGCGGCCGTGCGGTTTGCCGCCAGGCTCCAGCCGCGCCCACGGCTGCTCGGACAGCTCAATGCGCGCGAGGCCAATCGAGGCGTGCCCGGCGAGAATCGTATGCGCCAGCGCCAGTCCCAATTCTTCGATCGTGTCGTGCCGTTCGTCGCGTGCCACGCGGTGCACGAGATTCTTGACCGCCTCGCCCGGGACGAGCGTCGCGCCGTCGCCGCGAAAGGCGCCGTCAAAGCGGCCCTCGAACCGCAGCGCAATCGTCACGTCGCGCGGCACATGCCGATCGCCGCGCCCGCCGACGCGAAGCACGCGGAGACGTGACTCTCCATAGCTCGTCGAATGGATGTGCGGCATGGCCTCATGGTAGTCCCCCGGACGCGTGACGCGTCACATAATTCCCGGGCGGGGCATCCTGGCTGGCGGCGTGGCTCCTTCCTCACATCTGCCCACTATGCTCCGTCCTCGCGCCTTGCCATCCGCGCGCTACGCTCCGGGATTTATGCGCACATCGCGCTTCCGCGGGAGCAGCGTCAATTGCTATAATCCGCCCTTTGTCATGAGAGTCGCGCGCCGCTACGTGATCGCCGGCCGCGTGCAGGGCGTCGGCTTCCGGATGTTCGCTGAAGCGGCGGCCGGACGCGAAGGCGTCCACGGCTGGGTGCGAAACGCTCCGGACGGCTCGGTCGAGGCGTTGCTCGAAGGAGAAGCGGACTCGGTCGACCGCGTCGAAGCCGCGCTGCGGCGCGGGCCCGCCTCGGCGCGCGTGGAGCGTGTCGACGTGGAGGAGCGCACGCCGAGCGGACGCCCGATCGGTTTTTCGATCAGATAACCTCACCATGCCGACGACGACAATGAACGCGCTGAAAAATCGCATCCGCCACGTTCCGGATTTTCCAAAGCCCGGGATTCTGTTTTACGACGTGACAACGCTCTTGAAGGACCCTGAGGGATTCAAGCTCGCGCTCGACAATCTCTCGGACCCGTACTCCGGACAGGGCATCACCGTCGTCGTCGGGATCGAGAGCCGCGGATTCATCCTGGGCGCTGCCGTCGCCGATCGCATTGGCGCAGGCTTTGTTCCGGTGCGAAAGGCCGGGAAGCTTCCGGCCGAGACGATCCGCGCCAGCTACGCGCTCGAGTACGGGACCGACAGTCTCGAGATGCATCGCGACGCGATCGCGCCCGGCCAGAAGGTGCTCGTCGTGGACGACCTGCTGGCAACCGGCGGCACGGCGCGCGCGACGGTCGAACTCGTGCGGCAGCTCGGAGGTGACGTGTGCGGGATCGCGTTTCTCATCGAGCTTCTCGCGCTCAACGGGCGGGCGAAGCTTGCTGGCGAGAACGTGACGGCGGTCCTGCAATACTGACCGCGGGGTGCGGGGTGCGGGCGATTCTTTCGGTACAATGGAACGTTTCCTTCAGCGAGCGCCCGTAGCTCAGCAGGATAGAGCATCGGTTTCCTAAACCGGGGGTCGCAGGTTCGAGACCTGCCGGGCGCGCCATGTTGTGGATCCTCGGGTGACAATTTGGGTGACCATCGGTACATCCTCATTTTCACTTACGAGGATTTTGCAGCACGAGCCCCTGCTCGCGCAGGTGCCGCAGGTCACCAG
>JBOGIZ010000765.1:0-1822 GCA_050747805.1 Vicinamibacterales bacterium
GCGCCGCCCGAATCGACGAGGTAGACGCACGGCAGGCGGTTCTCGAGCGCGACTTCCTGCGCGCGCACGTGCTTCTTCACCGTCATCGGAAAGTACGTGCCGCCCTTCACGGTCGCGTCGTTCGCGACGATCATCACCTCGCGCCCCGACACGCGGCCGATGCCAGTGACGATGCCCGCGGCGGGCGCGTCGTTGTCGTAGAGATCCCACGCGGCCAGCGCCGACAGCTCGAGGAACGGGGACCGGTCGTCGAGAAGGCGCGCGATGCGTTCACGGGCGGGGAGCTTGTGTTGATCGCGCTGCCGCTGATGCGCGCGATCGCCGCCGCCCTCCCGCGCGGACGCGGCGCGGGTGTGCAGCTCGGCCACGAGCCCGCGCATGTGCTCACGGTTCGCGCGAAACTCGCGGCCGTTCGGATCGATATGGGTGTCGAGACGCTCCATGTCGCTCGGCGCGTCTACCAGCCGCAACAGTCGGTCTTGTAGCCGCAGGCCGGGCATCGCCAGACCGCGTGCATGCGGAACATCTCGGTGCTGCAGCGTTCGCAGAGCACCTTGTCGGCGCACCGCGAGGGGGCCGGCGCCCCGTCGGACAGCTGATTCGGGGTGGAACGAATTTGGCCGGACTCCGATTTCGCAGGCTCGGACATAGTCGAGATTATAGCGGGATGCCGGAGTATGACGCGGAATCCCTTCAGTTGGATGAAGTTACCGTATCAAATCGAAACGAATGTCTTGTCACTGGACGGTCACAACTTAAAGTGTATATATTTCTGATTAAGATGACGACACTGAAGAAGAAATATCGCGTCCTTGCGGTGGACGACGAGCCCGCGATGATCGAGTGGCTGAAGATCCTGCTCGAGCATGAAGGCTACGAAGTGCGGACCGCGATGATCGGGACCCGCGGGGAAGACATTTTCAAGACGTGGAAGCCCGACGTCGTGATCACCGACATGCTGCTCCCGGATATCGATGGGCTGGAACTGCTGCGGCGGTTCAAGCAGATCCACGGCGACACGGAGGTGATTGTCGTCACCGGCCACGGCAGCGTCCCGAAAGCCGTCGAGGCGATGAAGGGAGGCGCGCACAGCTTCGTCGAGAAGCCGATCGAGCCCGACACGCTGCTGGCGATGCTCGAGCGGGCGATTGAGCGGCGCGACCTCGTCGGCGAGAATCTGCTGCTGAAGCAGAAGCTGGAAGGGCAGTTTCGCTTCGGGAACATCATCGGCAAGAGCAAGAAGATGCACGAGCTGCTCGAGCTCGTGGAAAGCGTCGCGGGCAGCGACGCGAACATTCTCATTCAAGGCGAGAACGGCACCGGCAAAGAGCTGATCTCGAACGCCATCCATTACAACAGCAAGCGCGCGAAAGAGCCGTTCATCAAGATTAACTGCGCCGCGATCCCTAAGGATCTGATCGAATCGGAACTGTTCGGCTACAAGAAAGGCGCGTTCACCGGCGCGACGATGGACAAGGAGGGGCTCTTCGAGATGGCCGAGGGCGGCTCGCTGCTCTTGGACGAGATCGGCGAGATGCCGCCGTATCTGCAGACCAAGCTGCTGCGCGTGCTGCAGGAGCGCGAGTACCGCCCGATCGGCAGCGACCGCATCGTCCACGTCGACTTCCGGTTGATTTGCGCGACCAACATCGATCTCGACGCGGCGCTGCGCGACGGGCGGCTCCGCGAGGATCTCTATTTCCGCATCAATACGATCACCCTGCGGGTGCCGCCGCTGCGCGAACGGACCGAAGACATCCCGTTGTTGTGCGACTACTTCCTCGACAAGTTCCGCCAGCGCTACCAGAAGAACGTCAAGACC
>JBOGIZ010000766.1:0-3119 GCA_050747805.1 Vicinamibacterales bacterium
GTGAGAAACGACGCCTGCAGCGTGTCCAGGCGCATTTTCTTGATCACCGTGGCTTCGTCGCCCTGGGTGCCGCCCGGGTAGACGGTCATGGCGACGCGTCCGCCGGTGTCCTTACTCCAGGCATCGCCCAGATCGAGCAGCGCTTTGTGCCAGGTGGTGTTCGCCGGCGCGAGCGTGGCGAGCCGGATCTCGACCGGCGCCGCGCCAAACACGGCGGCTCCGCCGAGGGAAGATGCGATCAGAACCGCGGCGAGTCTCTTGGAAACTGACATCGTGCAGGGCCTCACTTTGGGAACATTGTATCGATGTGATCCAGCAGCGCGCGCGCACGGCGCTGCTGGATGAGCGTCACCAGCCGGTTCGACGGATCCTTGTCCGGATCGATCGCGAGCGCCTGATGGAGCAGCCGCTCGAATTCCTCGCGATTCTGCGCCGGCACATCCACGCCGAGCGCCAGGGCGACGTACGGACCTGGCCAGAGGCCGTGCTCGAGTTCGACGGCGCGAGTGAAGTGCTGGCGCGCGCGGTCGGCGGAGCCGCCCAGCGCGTCGGGCAGGCTGTCGAGCGAAATGAACATTTCTTCGAGCGCGCCCTTCCCCCACGATTCGTCGAGCGCCAGGGCCCGATCGGCGAGAGCGCGGACGGTGGGCATGTCGATGACGAGATCGGGTTTGTCGACGCCCAGCCCGATCGCCGACCCCCACGAGGCCGCCGTCCAATAGAGCAGCGGGACGTCGGGCTTTTTCGCGCGGGCAAGCGCGGGCGCGGGATCGTTCAGCAGCTTCGGCGTGATGCCGGGAAACCGCACCTCCATCGCGCGCATGCAGTACCCTTTCGCGCGCAAATAGAGGTTCAGCGCCCGCGCGTCGAGGTGGGCGACTTCGTCATGATGCTGCGCCTCGCCCAGCACGATGGCCTCGGTTTCGACGTACGCCACGCCGTATTGGGTGAAGTTGCTGCACGTTGCGATCAGCAGGTCCTGGTTGCGGGGCGTCGATTCGAGCAGCGACTCGTACAGCTTCAGCGCGAAGGGGATCGCCTGACCGACGAGCTCCGGGTCGTTGTCTCGGGTGAACACGTCGCCGTTCGACGCGAGCGTGCTCGCGACCATGCCGACGGCTTTGCGCTTCACGAGCGCGCACCCGGTCAGGTGCAGACCCGCGAGCAACAGCGCCGCCGCCGCGGCCATCGGCCGATTCCGCCAGTGGAGCATTGCTGTAGATTCTAATCTCATCCGATGGGCGCCGCCGCTCGGACTCCCAGGCACGGTCGCTCGCTCACGTTGGCCCACAAGACGGCAGGCCGTTGGCGCTGCGCATCAAGTATCCTGAGTCCACAATGATCTCCGGGCGCCGCCGCAAGGTGATCTTTTTCGTCGTCCTTGGTATCTGCCTCGTCGCCGCGGCCGTCACGCTGAATGTCAGCTGGCTGCTCATCAACTGGCGCGAAGGCGTCCTGATCGTCTTTGGTTCGATCCTTTTTCCCGTGATCATCGCCGGCGTCGTGCTGAACACGATCTTTCTCGTCCGCGAGATTCGCAGGAACGAACAGCACGATTCGTTCATCAACGCCGTCACCCACGAATTGAAGACGCCCGTCGCCTCGATCCGTCTCTATCTGCAGACGCTGCAGTCGAGGGATCTCGACCCGGAGAAGCGCACGGAGTTCTACCGCATCATGCTGGAAGACAGCGATCGCCTGCTCCAGACGATCGAACAGGTGCTGCGCGCCAGCGCGGCCGGGTCGATGCTGCGGCGCACGGCGCGGCTGCGGCTCGACGTCGGCCAAATCGCGCGTGAATGCGTCGAGCTGGCGCGGACGCGCTTCCACCTCGCGTCCGAGAGTCTCGTCTTCGAGCAGCGCGCGCCGACCCCAATCGTGATCGGCGATCCCGAGGAGCTGAAAGCGGCTGTCTGGAACCTGATCGACAATGCCGTGAAGTACTCGCAGTCCACGGTGCGGATCCGGGTGGAGGTGGCCGACGCAGAAAACCAGAAGATCGCCGTCCGGGTTACCGACGCCGGCCTCGGTATTTCTCCCGTCGAATTGAAGCGGATCTTCAAACGCTTTTACCGCATCCCTGCCAAAGTCGCGGTACGGACGAAAGGCAGCGGCCTCGGCCTGTTCATCGTTCGGTCCGTCGCGCGAAAACACGGCGGGCGCGCATTCGCCGAAAGCACCGGCGAAGGGCAGGGCAGCACCTTCACGCTGCTGCTGCCCGCGGCACCAGCGTCGGCATGAGCGCGGTGTCGGGCGGCCTTCGCGTGCTCATTGTCGAAGATGAGCAGCATCTGGCGGAAGGACTCCGCTTCAACCTCGAAGCCGAAGGCTACGAAGCGGCCGTGGTCGATACCGGCGAGCGCGGGCTCGAACGCCTCTCCGATCCGTCCGAGCACTTCGACCTGGTCGTGCTCGACGTGATGCTCCCCGGCAAGGACGGCTTCGCCGTCGTGTCGGAGCTTCGCCGGCGGCGGAATTTCATCCCCGTCCTGATTCTTACGGCGCGCGGCCGCCCCGAAGACGTGCTGAACGGGTTTGCCGCCGGTGCCGACGACTATCTACCAAAGCCGACGGAGCTCGCGATCCTGCTCGTGCGCATCTCGAGTCTGCTGCGCCGCAGCTCCTGGACGCGCGCGCGCACCGAGCGATTCACGTTCGGAGACCGCACGATTGACTTCGACACGCTCGAGCTGGCCGTCGACGACCGCGTGCTCCGCCTGACGTTGATGGAAGCCAACCTCCTTCGCTATCTCATCGAACACGAGGGCAAAGCCGTCTCGCGCAAGGCCATGCTCGAGAATGTCTGGGGCCTCCACGAGGACACCGACACGCGCGCGATCGACAACTTCATCGTGCGCCTTCGCCGATACATCGAAACGGACCCGTCGCGCCCGAAGCATCTGCTGACCGTGCGAGGCGTCGGGTATCGATTCCTGGCGGATCCCAAGTAGGAGGTGTCCACCGGCATTGCCCAGATCACGTCGCAACCTGCCTGGTTAGCGCACGACGCGCCGACGGAGCATTTCGCTCCGGGATCCCGCTCCGCGCTCAGTAAAAACGCTCTGCCGCGGGCTTGTCGGCGGCAGCACGGGGCCCCGTAGTCCTCGCGTGGTACACGC